>JANNOR010000040.1:0-29865 GCA_031399265.1 Cyanobacteria bacterium SOY_34_metabat_3
TGGGAAACTGAGTAACAGAAAGACTCTAATTCTTGATTGACAGCTTCTAATTGTTCCGTGCGTTCCGACAAAGCTTGTTTGGTTTCTACCAACTCAGTGATATCGCGAGAGGTGCCAATTAAAGCATAAACCTCGCCGTCGAGATTTCTGAGCGGAATTTTAAAAGTATCGAAGTAGGAATTACTACCGGAAACCGCAAATTTTTCCTGGAAGTGCAGAGTTTCGCCAGTTTCAAATACCTGCAAATTTTCCCGGTAAAAACGTTCGGCGAGTTCGGTAGGAAAACACTCAAAAACAGTTTTCCCCAGCATCTCTTGTCTGCTGTTAAATTTGGCAATTTCGGCAACAGGTTTGTTTACAAAAGACTGGCGCATTTCTGTGCGCTCTACTACAAAAATGCGGTCTGGTAAAGCATCAAAAAAAGTTTCTAATTCTGCGGTTCGCTGGGCGACTTGAGCTTCTAAAGTTTCGTTGAGTTGTTTGAGTTCGGCTTCGGCTTGTTTGCGATCGGTAATATCTTGACCGATGCCGATACGCCTGCCGTCAGAAAGGCGAACATTTGCCCAAGTAGTGTCGATAACTCGCCCGTCTCTAACTTTTGTTTTGAAGTCTCCCCAACTCTGATTTGCTGCTTGGATGAAATCCAAAACATATTGCCGATATCCTGGCTGCGGATAACATTCAGCCATAATATCGCACTGTTTCATGTCTTCACAACTCCAGCCCAGCACTTGTTCCCAGTAGCGGTTTACCCACTCTATTTCACCGCTATTTCCCAAGAATGCGAGCATCACTGGCACGTTGTCGAAGATTGTTTGCAGCACTTCGTTTTGCTGTTTTAATGATGATTCGGCTTGTTTGCGTTGCGTAGCTGCCGCCACGGCATCGCTGATGTCGAGTACAGAACAGATTACTTGCTTCATTTGCCCGTCTGGGGTTCTTTTGAAGATTGTCGATCGATCGCACACCCAGTGCCATTCCCCATTTTTGTGTTTGATCCTGTAGTCGATATCATCTGTTTGGTGAGGATTGGTGCTGTTTGCCAGTCGCTGCATACCTGCAATTAAATTCGGCATATCCTCGGGATAAATTAAGGTAGCTAAAGCTTCTTGCCCTAAATTTTCTAATTCTTCGGCAGTGTACCCCAGCATGGCTGTAACAGCTGCATTTGCATAGATAATTTGCTGTATTTCTACATCGTAAATGTACAGTAAGTTAGGGATAGTTTTAACGATACTTTCTAAAAGTTCTTGATGTTTTTGGAGTTCCGATTCTGCGTGTTTGCGATCGCTTATGTCAAGCACAAAACTGACCCCAAATTCCTGCGAGCCTTCTAAGAATGCACCGCCCAGCAGCACCGGAACGCGGGTGCCATCGGAGCGCACGTATTCTTTTTCAAAGGGAAAAGCCGTCCTTGTAGCCATCAGTTCGGCAACTTTTTCTGCGTCGAGACTTTGGTATTCTGGCGGTGTCATTTCTTGCCAGTTAATTCTTCCTGAAAGCAGATCGTCCCGCGTATAGTTTACCGTGTTTAAAAAAAAGTCATTGGCATCGGTAATGTTGCCGTTAATGTCCCAAAAAATTATGCCGATAATGTTAGAATTAACTATGCTCCTAAATTTAGATTCGCTTTGTCGCAACTGGGCTTCGGCTTGTTTTAGTTCTGTGATGTCGCGGGCGATCGCTAAAACTGTTTTTACTGAATTGTCCTCAGCAAATTCGGGAATAATTCGACAGTGGTAATATTTTGTGCCGCTGGGAGTGGGATATTCAAATTCTATTGTTTCTTGTTTCCCTGTCCTAAAAACTTGGCGGGAAGCTGCATTTAAATGGTTGCAAAATTGGGGAAAAAGTCCCATTTCTTGAGTGGTTTTGCCGATAAATTGTGCTGGGGTTTTTCCGGTTGCCGGTTCCACTGCTTGGTTGACGTAAAGGTGGCGCAGTTCTCGATCGAACCGCGCTATAATATCGGGAGAATTTTCGGCGATCGCACTGAATGCCTGTTCGCGCCGGTGCAGTTCTTCTTGAGTGCGGTAGTGTTCGGTTATGTCTCTGCCAAAAGACAGAATGGAAATTACTGTTCCTTCTGCATCGATCAGTGCAGAATTGTACCATTCGCAGTAAATTACCGAGCCATCTTTGGTATAGTTGCGGTTGCGGCAAATATTGCGGGCTTCGCTGCCGTCTAAGAGTTTATTTACTACTAATTCGACTTGCTCAAAATCTTCTGAATAAACTATTGGCCATTCGTGCCAGTATTTACCCATTATTTCTGCTGTCTTCCAGCCAAATATTTGTTCTGCCTGGGGCGACCAGCGGAGGACTCGACCTTTGCTGTCCCATTCTACAACTGCCATTGGCGAGTTTTCTACATGAAATTCCAGCCGCCTTGCGGCTTGTTTCATTTGGGTTTTTAGGGAGGAGCGAAGTTGCTTGGCTGCTGATAAGCGCTCGCTGATTTCCTGCGTGTTTGCTGCGCCGTCTTTGGCTATTTGAGCAATGATTTCTGCTGTTTGCTTTTCGAGTTCGTTCCAAGCGAGTTCGAGGGCTGATTCCGCCTGCTCTAGCTCAGTGATGCTGTTCTGAAACAGTGCTGCACTTTTAACTGGAATTTCAGGCATATTTTTGAGAGTTAGGCAAGTGTTACTTTTAGAATTAAAAATTAAGGTTTAACAACTAAAAATATGTAATTTATTGTTAAATTATACATTTTTAATTTTTATTTGGTGCGCTGCGCCGATCGCTCGATGCGGGCGGCACTATTGGTGACTGCCGATTCAAGGGTAGGAGGTGCCGACAATTGCGATCGCTCCCAAATTCTCCCGATCGCTCGGGCGCTAAGTATATTTTTGCACAGGGTTGTGGTTTGGGGATCGATCGCCCGGGGACTGACGTGACTCGGGGCGTTAGCCAGCAACCGGAAAGCTGAATTATTCGTCATACAGCCGATTGCAGGCCTATGAGGTACTATCCATATCCCCCGTAGGGACACTCCAAAAGCCGTGTCCCTACAAAAGTTAGGCTATCAGCGAGATTTGTCAGGTTTGAGGCGATTGTTGACAGGCCTTGAAACCGTCCCCACCGTACAAATAATCTCAAGCCGATTTCGTCAATAAACAGCTAAAATGTAATCTAAACTTATTCAGTCTTTATACATCGCTTATGACTGCTGCTGCATTAGTTAAAACTCAGTACGAAGCCGTTATCGGTCTGGAAACTCACTGTCAATTGAGTACGAATACTAAAATTTTCTCCAGTTCTTCTACAGAATTCGGCAATGCCCCAAATACTAACATTGACCCGATTTGTATGGGAATGCCTGGAGTGTTGCCAGTATTAAATCAAAAAGTGCTGGAGTATGCAGTGAAAGCAGGGCTAGCTCTCAACTGCAAAATCGCACCTTACAGTAAGTTCGATCGCAAGCAATACTTCTATCCCGATTTACCGAAAAATTATCAAATTTCTCAGTTCGATTTGCCGATCGCCACTGACGGTTCGATCGAAATTGAACTGGTGGACGAGGCGGGAAATTCTACTAGAAAAACAATCGGCATCACTCGCTTGCACATGGAGGAAGATGCCGGAAAATTGGTTCACGGCGGCAGCGATCGGCTCAGCGGTTCTACTTATTCTATGGTGGATTACAACCGCGCCGGCGTACCTCTGATCGAAATAGTTTCGGAACCGGATTTGCGATCGGGCGCGGAAGCTGCCGAATACGGCCGAGAATTGCGCCGGATCGTCCGCTATATCGGTGTCGGGGACGGGAATATGCAGGAAGGTTCGCTCCGGTGCGACGTGAATATTTCGGTGCGCCCGGTTGGCCGAAAAGAGTTCGGGACGAAGGTGGAAATTAAAAATATGAACTCTTTTAATGCGATCGAACGCGCGATCGATTACGAGATCGATCGGCAAATTCAAGCTTTGGAAACTGGCGAAACCATATTCCAAGAAACGCGACTTTGGGATGAAGGTAAACAGTGTACTTTCAGTATGCGGATGAAGGAAGGGGCGAGTGATTACCGGTATTTCCCGGAACCGGATTTGCCTCCGATCGAAGTTTCGGCAGATCAATTGCGGGATTGGAAAGCTCAACTCCCGGAATTGCCGGCAATGAAGCGCCATCGGTACGAAACCGATCTCGCTCTTTCTCCCTACGACGCGCGGGTGCTGACTGACGACAAAGCGGTGGCGGAGTATTTTGAAAAGTCGATCGCCGCCGGTGCTGCTGCTAAAGGAGCTGCTAATTGGTTGATGGGCGATATCACTGCTTACCTGAAAAACGAAAAACTGGCGATCGGAGAAATTCCATTTCAACCGCAGGATTTAGCGGAACTGCTGGGGTTAATTGATGCTGGCACGATCGGCAACAAAATCGCTAAGGATATTTTGCCGGAGTTGCTGTCAAAGGGCGGTTCTGCTCAAAAATTCGTTGAGAGCAAGGGTTTGATTCAAATTTCCGATACGGGGGCGATCGATCGGGCGATCGATGCCGTGTTGGCCGCCAATCCCAAGGAGCTCGAACAGTACAGAGGCGGCAAAACCAAGCTGCTGGGCTTTTTTGTCGGCAAGGTGATGAAGGAAACGGGCGGCAGGGCCGATCCGAAATTGACCAACGAGCTGCTGGCGGCCAAGCTGAACAGCCCAGGCTAACGGGCCGTTAACGGGGTCGTGTAGCGGATACAGCGGCGGGCGATCGGTTTTTCCTGAGTCCGCCGCGCGATCGCGCTTCCCGCTTTATGCTAACTTTATAATTAAATACACATTTCTTTACAATATCTTCATATTTAGGGGTATCACCCCTCAGTGCGGTCATGTTATATTGTGTTATGTAGATGCACCCTGATGGCAAGGAGAGTTACTTCGGTAGCTCTCTCTTTTTTTTGTCTTTTTTTTGCGGGCACTGAGGTGTAAATACGGATTTGATGTCATATCAATTCCGGCGCAGCCGGAATGATGAGGAGACGGCAGTGCCGTGTCCCTACGCCCGATTAATTGTAGGAACAGGGCACTGCCGTCTCGAAAGCTGTGAATAATATTAATTCCGCTGCTACAGGATTTGATATCAGCCAGAGTTTTTAATCAAAATTTAACCTAGATGGTATTACCCCTCATCCTGGATGTGTTATATTATGTTATGTAGATGCACCCTGATGGCAAGGAGAGTTACTTAGGTAGCTCTTCCTTTTTTTTGTCTTTTTTTTGTGGACACCGACGTGAAAATACGGATGCCCCAGAAGTGGAGAGGAGAGAGTGGGTGATATCGATCGCCGATTAGCAATTACCGCTTTAAGTCGATTACTATCAATTTGAGTTATTAACTAAATTTTGACAGTATGAGCGAACAAGCTAGCGAGCTAATTAAGCAGGGGATTTCGCAGTATCAGGCGCACCAATTTCAGGCGGCGCTTGATTCTTGGCAGGAAGCGCTGGCGCTGTACCGCTCAACGGATGATAAGCGCCGATCGGGCGCGGCGCTCGGTAATATGGGTGTGGCTTACGAAGCGCTCTTGAATTACGATCGCGCGATCGACTGTTACCAGCAGCATTTGGTGTTAGCGCGGGAAATTGGCGATCGCCGGGGAGAGGCGAATGCTTTGGGAAATCTCGGCAATGCTTGCTGTGCTCTTGAAGATTTTGCTGGTGCTATCGATTACCAGCAGCAGCGTTTGGCGATCGCGCGGGAAACAGGCGACACTCGCGGGGAAGAGGAAGCTTTGGGCAATTTGGCCCTAGCTTTCGATGCTGATGGAGATTTGCCCGGTGCGATCGAGTGTTATCAGCAGCAGTTGTCGATCGCGCGCGCGCACAAGGACGATCGCATTGAGCGCAGTGCTCTGAAGAATTTGAAACTCGCTTACAAGTATTTAGCAAACTACGACAAAGCCGACGAGTACCGACAGCAGCAATTGGCGATCGTGCGGGAACTGTTTTTAACCGATAAAAATAATAACTTTATACAACTTGCAGAAACAGTTGGTTTGAATCCCATCGAAGATTTTGCCGGAGCTGATTTAAGCGGTTTTGACTTGCACTACGCTGATTTTAACGGCGCAGATTTGCGCGAAACCAACCTGCGGGGCGTAGATTTAACCTTGGCGGATCTCAGCGGTGCTTTGCTCAGTGCTGCTATTTTAATTGATGCTAATTTGTGCAATGCCAATTTGCGGGATGCTGAACTCAGCAGCGCCAATTTGAGCGGTGCAGATTTGCGAACAAAATTGCCGAGAGCAAATTTAAGCGGTGCAAATTTAAGCGGTGCAAATTTGAGTAGTGCTTATTTACCTAATGCGATTTTAGTAGATGCAAATTTAACAGATGCTGATTTAAAGAATGCTGATTTGAGCGGTGTTGATTTGAGCGGTGCGAATTTAAACGGTGCTGATTTGAGCCGCGCTGATTTGAAAAATGCCGTGATAACAAATACGAAGTTTGCTGGTTGTTTGGGAATTTCGGCAGCCGTGAAAGCTGAGTTGACCACGCGGGGCGGGATTTTCGAGTAAAATGGGAATGTGAGTAATTGTAGAAGGTAACAAAAGCGATGACTACCGTAACTGCAAAACGATTCTCGATCGCCGAATATCACCGTTTGGAAGAAATGGGATTTTTCGCCCCTGATGAGCGAATTGAATTGATTCGCGGAACAATGATCGTCAAAGCTACTAAAAGTACGTTTCACTCTGTTTGTAATTCGCTGCTACTGGGAGAGTTGTGCCTAATTTTGAGAAAAAGGGCGATCGTGCGCGGTCAAGACCCAATTACCTTGTCTGATGATAGCGAACCTGAGCCTGATGTGGTGATTGCCCGCAATCGCTCTGATAATTATTTATCTTCTCACCCTCTAGCTGCTGATATTTTGTTGGTAATTGAGGTTTCTGATTCTACTTTGAAATACGATCGCAGAACCAAGTTATCTCTCTATGCTGAATCGGGAATTTCTGATTATTGGATATTTAATTTGGTAGATATTCAACTGGAAATGCACAGCGAACCTTATCAAAAACAAAGAGGTGGTTTCGATTATCGAGTCAAACGAGTGGTTTTGCCGAATGAGGTTGTGGTAATTCCAGGTTTCCCAGATTTGTCTCTCGATTTATCTGCGGTATTTCCGGCGCAGATGGTTGAGTGAAGGTGAGGAGTGCGCGCGCAAGCCGGGGCGCAGCCATCACCCGGATTGATGATATAATGCAAAAGTGCGTTAGCGAAGCCCTCGAAGAGGATTGAACTCTTCACCAAAGTAGCACTATGACCGCTCAAACTCTCGCTCGGCCAGAACAAAGCGTCCAGCTATCGGGGATTAGTTGGCAAACCTACGAAACTTTGCTTGCCGAAATCGGCGATCGGCAAATTCGACTGACATACAATCGCGGCAATCTTGAAATTATAGTACCATCCGCAGAACACGAAGTTTACAAAGAAGTATTGGGTCGATTTGTGGAAACTTTAGCGGAAGAATTAGACGTGAAAATTGAGCCTTTTGGTTCCACAACTTTCAAACGTCCTGAACTTAGCGGTAAAGAACCAGATGAATGTTTTTACATCCAGAATATTAGTGCAATTAAAGGCAAAAAAAGAATCGACCTGAATCAAGATCCGCCGCCGGATTTAGTGGTGGAAATTGATATTACCAGTCGTTCCAAAAATAGCTTGCAGATTTATGCGGATTTGGGAGTGCCGGAAGTTTGGATTTATAACGGAGTGCGACTCATAATTAACAGATTGGAAAATGGAGAATACGTTGAGGGCAAGATCAGTTTAGCATTTCCCAGCGTGGCGGTTTTAGAGATTGTCCGATTTTTGGAACAAGTAGAAACAATGGACTATTTGGAATTAGTCAAGTCTTTTCGGACTTGGGTAAAAAGCCAAATTCAGCAAAACCAATGATCTCAATTCCGCTGCAACCGCGTCCATCCCCAGTTAATCCGCCTACATCTGCGGTTCAAAAAGAGCGATCGAACGACCGCCAAACCAGTTAGTCAGTCCTGGACGCAAATTTAAATTTTTTACACTACCAATAGTGTAAGGTGCGCAGTGCGCACCCTACAAATAAAGTTTGCACGTAAGTTCTGTTAGTTATCCTTCATCCTCCGACTTCACAGGAGGGCGTCCAGAAATTACCATAAATCCTACAGATTCCAAAGTCATGTGTGGGCGACGAATCCCTGCTAAAACTGCTTGACTCAACAAACTCTCCGTGCTGATTTCATCAGCCAAAACCGACTCTAAAAGCTGTTCCGATTTAGAAAGTCGATTCAAGCGCAATTGCAATTGATTCACCCGGTTTTCCAGTTGGGTTGCGGCACTTACAGCCGATTTTTCGCACATCTTTACAAAATATCCTCGCCCGCGCAGCAAATCCTCCGAAGTCACCCGCCCCCGCTGGCAAAAATCATCCCATTCCAGCGGATCGACAAAACTGTCAAGCATCGCAGTGCGATTTTTCGACAAATTGTAATCCCGATTCAGCCCGCCTTTCCCCTTATAAGCCCGCTGCAAAATCATCATAAGTTCCGCATCTTCCACCAGAGACATCTCCTCGCTGCGAGCATCTACAAACACCGTTTGAAAAGTTGGCAAAAACAGAGCATCAGCGCGCCGCTGCAAAGCTTTCAGGTTGTAATTTTCGATATTTTGTGCCTGTAAAACTTGCTGGGCCGGCTGTACATCAGTCTGAATTGAATAATTAAATTGGAAGCCGAACCATTCCATCCCTTCCTCCGAATCCCAACTTTCATCGTGCCGCCACATGGCAAAAGCTTGTCCGCGATCGTCCCAGCGAATATAAGAGCCAAGTGCATCGATCAATCCCTCCCCAATGCGGTAAAGAGCGACATCCGTATTCTGATGAGCAATGCGGCGGTTGTAACTACCGTACTGCTGACAATAAGGAATCAATCTGGTTCTCAAATCATTCGAGGGAATCAAGGTTTTTTGAGTAGGTTGGTAGCGCATCAACCCCGATATGCTCGGATGTTCGACTTGTTTGAAGTGGAGAGCTTGACACAACCAACCTTCCGCCGCCCGCTGCATTTCTTTATGCTTAGCATCGCAGTTGTCGAGGGATTCAAAATATTGAGATGCGGCATCATCAAGAGTATCAATTTCATCGAGAACGTACTGTTCGTCAATTTTGATTTTCTCTTGTTCGATTTCAGTTTTAATCGATGCAATTTCGCTTGATAAGCCCTTTGCTCCTTCAGCAAACAACTTTTCTTCAAGTACGAGCAGTTTTTTATCGGCATAAAACTGAAGGCTTGAAATAGATTTGTTGAAGATATCAAAGCCGTCTTTTAAGACTTGATACCAAGCTTCGTGGGGACTCTCGGGCAAATCCGGGCCTGCAAACAAACAAAACTGCACTCCCATTTTGCTACCAATGCGATCGACTCTGCCGAGTCTTTGTTCTAACTGGTTGGGAAACCACGGCAAATCGAAGTGAACCAACCAATCTGTCAATTGCAGATTTACTCCTGCTTCAGCCGATCGATCGCACACTAAGATAAAACAATGCGGCTCAGTCTTAAACCGATGGAGACTAGCCTCAACATCATCAGCAGATTTGCCCGTCTCGTGGCTGGCGATCGCCTTTTTACCAAATATTTTAGCTAAATTGTCCGCAATCTCTTTACAAGTTACCGTAAAACTGGTAAAAATGACTATTTTGGGAAAACGTTCGCCCGGAATCGGCCGTTTAATTTGCTGTTGAATTCTCGACAGCAAATCGCGAGGATTGCTGTGATACTCGCGCGGAACCTTCAAGGAGACTGCGAGAAATCGCAGAATCGCGATTCGTAACAAACTGACTCGATCGAGTCCTTCCTGGGGCTTTTCCACCGCGTTGAGCAAGGTTTCTAGGATTTCTCTTTCTTCGGGAAAGAGCGCAGTTTTAGTCAAGATCGCTGTGTCCTTTTGTCCGAATTCGCGATCGAGTTCTGGAGTCGATTTTTTCTGCAAGCGAGCTTTTACAACCAATTCTAGAACATTCAACCAAGTACCAGAAGCGCGGAAAAACAGCAGAAAAATTCTCTGATATTCGCTCGACTTAGGAGCGGCTGCGCGCCATTTATCGAGTACAGTTTGAATTTCCGACCACTGTTCGTCATTCAGATCGTACTCATTTTTTGGGATAGCATCTCGCTCGAAAATCACATCTTCAACTGCATCCCGGCGGTTGCGGAGGATGCGGCGGTGCAGGCGGTAAGTATCTTTAACGTGAGAGCGAATAGTTCGGACAATCCGAGCCTGTTCTGTAGTTTCTTCTGTTTTCAAGCAACTTTCTAACTCAGTTGCTAAGCCGATCAAGTAATCATCTTTTGCAAAAAGCTTGCGGAGTTGAGCTAGTTTTGTTTGCAAAACAGCAGGCTGGGCGTCTTCTCGGAAATCCAGCAAGGTACGGCCGATTTCCTGACGGTTTTGCACCCGTTCCTTGAAACTTTCCAGGTCATCAAGACGGTAAGTTGTCGGGTCTAGCAAGTGCAGCATCGTTAGTAAATCTTGCTCGCGACCGATCGCAGGCGTTGCAGATAATAACAATAAATTTTTGCTTTTGTGAGCGAGTTTCTGGCATAGTTCAAAGGAATTCTGCTGAGCGCGATCGCCCGAATTTGCCATTGCCGCCACATCATGCGCTTCATCAACAATCAGAAAATCTAGGTTAGCGTTGCGGCTAACTTGATTGTTGATTTCGTTGATAGCAACAAGCTGCACTCGATCGGCAAAATGAGACAAATAGAATTTATTTTCCAACTCTTGGCGCCACTGCTCGATCAGGTATTTCGGGGCCAGCACCATAGCGCGTCCGTTGGGTTCATCCAGCAAATATTGGCGGAGAATTGTGCCGGCTTCTACTGTTTTTCCCAGTCCTGCTTCATCGGCCAACAAATAGCGCACGATCGGGTCTTCTAGGACGCGCCGGACGACTTCAACTTGGTGCGGGTAGAGGTCTATGTTCGCAGAAATTAATCCGGTCATGCCCCGGCTGACGGCCCGCTGTTCGATCGCCGATTGCACGAATGCTGATCGGCGATCGTGAAAATAGGGTGTTTCTTGACCTTTGACTGCTAAAATATCGATTGGATCGGCGATCGGGATATTGCAGCGAACATAAAGCTCAGCTTCGATAGCTTGCAAACTTTGGCTGTCTGGGAGGTCAATTTCGTACTCTAACTTATCTTCATCCCAGTCATAAACTCGACCGATTATCCACCTTTCGTGAGTTGGGCTCCAGAGGTAGCAGCGGGTTTGGCGCTGAAGTCTGGCTTCTTGCAGCAAATTTAGGGGTACTGTTTTGCGGATGCGGTTTTTAACCGAGCAAAAATATTCAATTAGGGCATCGGTGCGGGATACTTCGACAACTTTTCCGATTCCCAAATCGTTTTTGGGCGATCGAACTAACGAACCAACATCAATCATAGTTTTAGCCTGACAATACTTACTAGATTACCGCAAATCCTTTCCCGTTAAAACTTTTAGCAAAATCCGATTTTGACCTGCGTCATTTTTGTTGTCATTTGACAGTCAATCTGGCATTCTAAAAACAATAACTTTAGCATAATAACTAACATTTCAGCAATTAATAAATATGCTAGCAGCGAATCAGAATACCTGTTTGCGATGAAGCAAAAACAACGCCTGGATTGCCAGATTCCCATGCAGGGTATTTGTCCATAACACTGTTATAAATTTGAGAGTCTGTGAAGGCTGCTAACCAAGCTTTCAGCCCAGGCCAAGGCTGTTCGTTGAACCAAGCTCGATCGGTATGAGCGAATTGACGGACAAAAGGTGCGATCGCCATATCAGCCAATGCTATATTATTACCAAATAAGTATTTAGCCGCGCTTAACTGTGCATTTAGTCTTTCCAGATATAAAGAACCTTCATGCCGGTGTACTTGGGAATCTACACCTGCATAACGTTCGGGGTACTTATAACGGTCGAGATGATATTTAAACCCATCATCAAATTCAGCGATTAGTTCCAGCATTTCTGCAACAGAACCTTGTTCTGGCATCAACCATTTTTTAGGATCGTGTTGTTCCAATGCCCACAACATGATATCTATACTTTGATCGAGTACGCGCCCGTCAACATCAATCAATATAGGTACGGTACCTTTAGCAGATACCTCCAACATCTCTTGTGGTTTGTCTCGCAAAACAACTTCCCGCAACTCGCACGCCCGATTGCTAACCATTAGCGCCAAGCGCGCGCGCATAGCATAGGGACAGCGGCGAAAGGAATACAAAATCGGATATGTTGCTGACATATTATCTGTTTAGTCGGTGAATCATACACGAGTCAGAAACCGGGTTTCTATGTAGATTTATCGCCGCCAAACCAGTTTCTCACAGAAACCCGGTTTCTTGGAGAAGAGTGAATCATACACGAGTCAAAAACCGGGTTTCTACGTAAATTTATCGCCGCCAAACCAGTTTCTCAAAGAAACCCGGTTTCTTGGAAAAGAGTGAATCATACTATTAGTCGCAGGCATCATCTACTTTTGCCTTAACATCATAGCGTGCGCGGATATGTACTTGGTTGCGGCGCTTAGCAAGCTCAATTTGACGTTGACGTTCAGATAAAGCTTGTTTTTTGGTTTCAGTTTTCGAGTCATGACAATGAGGACAACTCACACCAAGTACAAATAATTCAGAAGCCCGATCTTCCTCGCTAATTGGGTGACGACAACCGCGACAAAGTTGATAATTTCCAGACTTTAGCCCGTGAACAACAGAAACCCGTTCATCAAACACAAAACATTCACCTTTCCAGCGACTTTCTGCTTCCGGCACCGTTTCCAAATATTTTAGAATTCCGCCTTCAAGATGATAGACTTCATCAAAACCCAGACTGCGCAAAAAAGCAGTAGATTTCTCGCAGCGAATACCGCCCGTGCAAAACATTGCCACCTTCGGTTTATCGCGTAAAGCAGTTTCCCTCAGCACCCATTCAGGTAAATCAGAAAAGCTCTTTGTTTTTGGATTAACAGCGCCTGCAAAAGTACCCATAGATACCTCGAAGTCATTACGCACATCAACCACGATCGCATCGGGATCGTCAAGCAGCTTATTCCACTCATCAGGCTTGACATATTTGCCAGCCATGAGGCGGGGATTAATGTCCGGTATCCCGATCGTGACAATTTCGCGCTTCAAGCGGATTTTTAGGCGGTAAAAAGGTGCTTTTTCCGAGAAAGATTCCTTGTGAACAAGAGTCGCAAAACGCGGGTCACTCCGCAAGAATGCCAACACTGCGCGTACGCCCTCGGATGAACCGGCGATCGTGCCATTGATGCCTTCAGAGGCCAGCAAGATAGTGCCTTTGACGTTGTTGTTGTTGCAACAATCGAGTATCGGTGCTTTCAGGTCGGCAAAATCCGGAAGTTCAACGAACTTATATAAAGCAGCGGTCAAAAAAGAAGCCATAGATTAAATCGATAGCAAGAATTAATTTTCATAATTCTCTGAAAATTCAGTTAAAGCGGACGGCGGGACTCGAACCCGCGACGTTCAGCATGGGAAGCTGACATTCTACCACTGAATTACGTCCGCGCTTAGTCTTTTTTACTTGCTTGCACTTTTGAGCTGTCGCGGTAAAAAACGACTAGATGAACATCATACAACAATTTTGCAATTCTGCGTCTACTATGTTTGAATGTCAATTTTCGCCCCAGTCGATCGCCCGTCCACCGGACAAAAAAAGTCCTGTACCAAAGGCTGGGCTTAAATCTAGCTTAAATTTCTGAGTCTGCCAAGGCCGACGAAAGTTTGACTCTAGGCGGCCGTTGAAACCGCCGATCGATCTCTTCTGTTAGTCTGCGGAGGCGGACGAAAGTGGCGTTGCTGAATCAAGGTATGAATAATTATGCCACAGTCGCGCACCCTACAAATCGCGTTAGCGAAGCCCTCGAAGAGGATCGCCCTGTTTTGTCACCTCAACATAAATATGTTCTAACCGCACCGGATAGCGCGCAATTGAGTCAATAGAAATCCCATCAAACCGCAAAATAATCTCTTTTAATTCTAAAGCTTCCGGCAACCAAAAAGCTAAATCGCTACCGTAACGACGGGGAATAAAATTATATTTTTGGGCGCGGGCAATGACTTCAGCTTCTTCCGAAGTTTTGACAATAATAATCTCTTGAGCTGGAATCAGTTTTCGCAACTCTTCCAAACTGCCTTCTGCAACAATACTCCCATTTTTTAAAATCCCAATTCTCTGACAAAGACGTTCTGCTTCATCCAATAAGTGGGTTGTCAGCAAAATTGTAATTCCCTGAGATTGCAATTGCTGGATTAAATCCCAAATTTCATAGCGGGCTTCTATATCTAAACCTGTTGTCGGTTCATCTAAAATTACTAATTTAGGCTGGTGCACCAAAGCTACGGCAATATTCAATCGGCGCTGCATTCCCCCGCTCAAAGTTTCTACGGGACTCTTCGCTCTATCTGTTAAATTTACTGCTTTCAAACATTGCTCTACTTGATAGCGGCGCTGTTTGCGGTCTAAGCCATAAATTTGAGCAAAAAAGTTGAGATTTTCTTCGCAGCTCAGGCTTTTGTAAAGCAAATTTTCTTGGGGCGCTACACCGATCAAGGGTTTTGTAGAGTCAGAAACTAATTCGCCATTGAGGGTGACAGTACCGCTATCTGCATTGAGTAAATTGCATAAAATATTGATTGTGGTAGTTTTTCCTGCACCGTTTTGTCCGAGCAAACCGTAAATTTCTCCAGATTTAATGTGCAGTGTTAAATCTTTAAGCACTGAACGCTCGCCGTAAGACTTATTTAGCTTTTTTATTTGCAGCACTGCTTGAATTCTCCGTGGTTTTTTGTATAATAAGAGTTGGATAATTTACAATTTTTCGGAATTCTTTAACCGCAGAGGAGGAGAGGAGATTGTTCTAAAGTCTTCTTTCTACTCTCAGCATCCTGCCGTAAGAAAGCCATCCACCTGCAATCATTGCTAGAGAAAATACTAATAAAAACCAAAAGTGTTCGGAAATATCATCGAAGTTTTTGCCGTTAGCCCAAACTTGGATTAAGGCTTCATTCATGTGATAAATCGGATTGTATTTGGCAAGTTCTAGCAAGCTTTTGGGAAACAGCGCTGTCGGCAAAAATGCACCGCCTAAAATCAATAACGGAACCCCGAAAGCCGCTACTAGCGAGTTAACATCTTCTGTGCGCCGCGCGAATTGGGTCCCGAGAATGAAGCCGACTCCCACATAAGATATAATACTGAGGATAATAATTGTAATTCCTAGCAGAATAGAGCCTTGGAATTGCGCTCCCGCAAAAGAGGCGATCGTATATACTAAAATTACTTGACCGATGCCGATCGCACTGTGAGCTAAAAAAATTCCTAAAAAGTAGGAAGTGCCACTTAGGGGAGAAATAAATAGGCGTTTGAGAGTGTGCTGTTCTCGCTCTGCTACGACTGTGGCGACACTTCCGCCGAGACAGCTAAAAAATAAGGCGGCTCCTACTAAACTTGCAGGTGCTGCATTTTCAAAAGCTTTTGCTGTTGTTAGGTTAGCGCGTTCTTGTAAAATCGCTCCGTTTATTAGTAAGATAGAAACCGGAAAAATACTCCACAAAATTAAGCTGCGTTTTCGCCGGAACAGTTCAATCAAAATCCGCTGGGCTACAGCTAGGGTTTCATACCAATATTTCATAATAAATCTATTAGCATTTTGAGAATTGGGGAATCGGTGATTGCTAATTGGAATGACAACACCGGAGATTATACCATATAAATGCTCATAAGTTTAACTTTCAATAAAAAACCCGACTGCTCGGGTTTTGGGATCTTAGGGAAATCGGTTTTAATTTTTCGGCGTCTGTTGCTGCTTTCCTTTAAGATTAAAGTCCGTACCTCTGTAGCATCCTTGAAAAGAAGTTAAACTTGTGCCGTTCATTTGTTCGAGTTTAGTCACGAGTGAGGGAGTATTACTTTCAGGAGTCGCGCCCCACTTGTAGATAAAGTCACCAATATAGTTTCCGGTTGCTTCGTAGCTGTGCACTTCAATTGGAATGCCAGAAACTCCTGAAATGCTTTGGTTGTGGTATCCGTTAACAATAATTTTTTCGATGACAGCACCAGGTTCTACAGTTACGTTCCAGTTAGCCGGTTCGTAAGCTGAAAGTGCGAGAATTATCGGCTTGTTTCGGCGCTCTACTTTGACTTCGATTGCACCTGTGGATCTATTTCTGTTTCCGTGTTCGGAAGTAGCTTCGTAAACACCGATTAAGTGCAGTTCTTTGTTGCCGTTTGATGAACCGACATAGGCTGAAAAATCACCTGAACCGCCAATTCCACAGGTAGCGGTGGAACTAATTGGGGGTATAAAAGTTGTTTTTTCGGCGAGTTTCTGCTGCACCGCTGGTACTACCCAGACTCCGGTTCCGATTCCCAAAGCGCCAATTAAAGCGGCGGCAATTCCGAAAGGAATGGCATTTGTGAGGTGGCGAAAAGCTGATGTTGGTGTTAAATCAGATAGGGTTTGCTGCCAAGTTTGAGCAGTTTGCCGATCGGCATTCCCGCCATCGAGACACGCTAATAAAGCTAAACTTTCCGGCTGTTCTAGCAGACTTTGAACTGCTTTCCCTTCACCGACGTAGAGATTTCTGGTTTCGCTGTCCAAAAGCAGCCAGTAGCGATCGCCCTCGCCGAGATTGTACTCTTGTAGGGCAGGCTTAACTAAATCGTGCTGCAAAAACACCAGCCAAGCCATATTATTGCCAGTGCTTGCTGTTTTGCCATCGCTGGAAATAAGTTGGTCGATGTCCGGTTCCCACCGCCAAGCTACCCAGCGACTGTCTCCTCGATAGCCGAGGGATTTTTCTAGTTGCGGATGAGCGGTTATTTCTAAGCGTTGAACTAAGTTTGACACAGTAGGTCTCCTCAAGCGCGTTAGCGTTAGCGAAGCGATCCGAAGGAAAGCCCTCGAAGAGGATCGCCACTTCAATGTCTTAGCTTAACCGATCGGGCGGCAGTTCAAAAAGTGCTCGTGCCGTTACCTGTTCCACGATTCGGAGACAAATTGTTGCTGGGATTGGTATTCGGCGAACTTCCCGGATTGAGATTGTTGGGATTGGTATTCGGCGAACTTCCCGGATTGGTACTCGGCGAACTTCCCGGATTCAGATTGTTGGGATTGGTGTTCGGCGAACTTCCCGGATTGAGATTGTTGGGATTGGTATTCGGCGAACTTCCCGGATTGGTACTCGGCGAACTTCCCGGATTCAGATTGTTGGGATTGGTGTTCGGCGAAGTTCCCGGATTGGCATTGTTGGGATTGGTGTTCGGCGAAGTTCCCGGATTGGCATTGTTGGGATTGGTGTTCGGCGAAGTTCCCGGATTGGCATTGTTGGGATTGTTGGGATTTGCCGTGCCCGCAGGAGTTACGATCGGGGTGCCAGCAGCATCTCTGGTGACGCTGTTGGGGTTTGGAGGAGCATTGGGATTGCCTGCTGCATTGGGGTTTGGAGAAGCAGGAGGATTGCCGGCCGCCGGAGCAGTGTTTTTGGGAGCGGCGTTGGTACCGCACAAGCTGACTAAATCAAAAGTTGTGCCGCTTGGGGTTTTTAGGAAGCAAACCGGCTCGTCTATTCGGGGGTTTGAGGCTCTCGGAAACTGGGCTGTTCCTGGCATGGGACGGCTCAAGGCAGCTTGAGCCGTTAGTGGAATCAAGGCAGCCGATAAAGCGGCGATTGTCCGCAATATTTTCATGAGCGTTTTCTCAAATATTGAACTTTGCTTGCTCCAGTATTGCCCAGAAACTGCAAAGTGTCCTCATTCTCAAAGCCGATCGTACTATTGGGCAGCCACCGACTGCAACATTTCGCAAACGCAGAAAGTACAGGTAGAAAAAGCCGAGAGTGCCACAGTCGCATCCTCTGACAAAATCATTTGACTGTCATACCCGTCGTCTGAGGGTTCTCGGAATACGTGAAGTTGGCGTTTGTTGATATCTAGCACCCAAAAATCGTCAATGTGCGATCGAGCATAGATTTTTCCTTGAATCTCCCAGTCATTTTTGAGCATATCATCAGCTATTTCGATCGCCAGATATATTTCTGAAGCGATGGGATGGCGATCGGCATACCGCAGCACGTCTGGCATCACAACTGCGATCGACGGTTTTGGTTCAGCATCGCCTAACTGAATTGGTAGCTGTGTCCGCACCACAATGTCATCTCCTAACAGCTTTTCCAGCAACTGCTGAATAAGTACGATCGATGTGGCATACTCAGTTCCCTGTGTTTTCATTTTTTTGACAATCAGTCCTGCAATTAATTCTACTTGTTGACTGTTAACTGTTAACTGTTAACTGTTAACCAATGACTATTTAATATCGAATTCTAGGGTCAATGTAAGCGTTCAAAATATCAATTACAATGCTGGCAATTACCACAATTCCCGCAAAAAATACTACAATACCTTGAACAGTTGGATAATCCCGCAAGCTAATCGCTTCGTAAAGCCGATTTGCCAGCCCCGGCCAAGAAAAAGTAACCTCGGTTAAAATAGCACCGCCCAACAGTGCAGCAAAAGTTAATCCCAAGACAGTAATCACCGGAATTAGCGCATTTTTTAGAGCGTGAGCCCATAAAATTTGCAATTCAGGAATTCCGCGAGCTCGGGCTGCTTCGACATAATCTGCTTGCAAAGTTTGCTTGAGATTCACCCTGACAATGCGCTCGAAAATGCCGCTCAAAAGAATTCCCAGCGTCAAACTCGGGAGTGCCAAATAATGCAAACTCGTGAGAAACTGACCGGGGTTAGCACTCAGGAGACTGTCTACAGTGTACAGTCCCGTGTAGCCTTGGGGAGCTCCTAATGTCACCGGAAAGCGCGTTCCCAAGGGAAACCAGCCCAACTGCACCGCGAAAATTAATTGCAAAACCATGCCGGCCCAAAAAGCCGGCAGCGAGTAAGTGATAATGCCAAACAAACGCCCTACAACATCAAAAATACTGTTGGGGCGGGATGCTGCGAGGGAACCGATAGTGATGCCGACAATTAAGGCGATCGCCATGCTGCAAACTGCTAATTCGACTGTAGCGGGGAAATAGTCTCCGATAATTTGCCAGACGGTTTGTCCGCGAGTGGTGATGGAGGTTCCCAAATTGAAGCCCAACAAGTCTTTCATGTATTTGAGATATTGCTCCCACAGGGGTGCGTCGAGACCGAGTTGGGTTCGCATTGCTGCTTTGGCGGCTGCGGGTGCTCGCGAGCCGAGAATGGCATCTATGGGGTCGCCCGGAGTCGCCCGCAGCAGCAAAAACACCGCTGTGGTGATTGTCCACAGCATCAGCGGTGCGAGGAGCAAGCGGACAAAAATATAAGATTGGAGGGCTTTGGAGCGAGACATAGGATTTGCGAATTTGGGAGTTTGGGAATTGGGAATTGGGAATTGGGAATTGGGAATTGGAAATAGACAAGTGAGTTGATTTTACTCACATCTTGCACCATTCTCAAGAACAGGCAAGATGCCTGTTCCACAAAGAGTAAATTTTCTTGTGGGGTGGGCTAGAAGCCCGCCCTGAAAGGATTATTGAGAATGGTGCAATATTTCAGTTTTAGCGAAAAAGTCGATCGCCAATTACCAATTCCCGATTTTCCTATTCGCCCAGCAGCGATTCAAATGCAGCTTGCAAAGATTTGATATCGCCTACTCTGGCTACTAATAAGTTTTCGCTGCCGGCATCTTGCAACCTGCGCTTCCAATATTGGACGCTCTCGGAGTTGTTCATCCAGAAAGTAATCACGGTGTCTACGACTCGATCGACATCCCAGCCCCGCCCAGGAGAAACTGTCTCCACCGATGCCACAAACCCATCGAGAGTACATTTTCGGTTTGCCAAGTATTCTACACCGAACGGCTGTTGTTGCAGCAATTCCTGCTGTTGGTTAAAAAACGCTAAAGTTGGAGATACGCCCAGGATTTCAAATGTGTAGCTCATGTCATCCTCCCGAAGTATTATTTTGCAAAAATGTCAAAAATTCCCATAAAGCCAAGAACACTTTACTGTGCACCCCTCGATGAACCCTAGATGCTTGAATTACCCTGTTGGCGATCGCGATTTTGCCCGCTTATTCTATTAATAGCAAATTTTTAAACAGAAGATTGTCATATAATTTACATTTCTCATTCCACTGTAGAAAAAATTAAAATCTGATTTCGATCGAGCAGCGGTAAGTGCGCCATCAGCACCAGGAGCAAGTGAGTTTTTGGGTTTAGCGTCAGATGCGCCATCAGCACCCGCAGGAATTGATACCATTTTAAATTTTAGATTAAACAATTAAACATCTCCCAAAAAGACAGTTTTGAACAGGCTTTCCGGCCTGTTCCACAAGAATTATGGGAGAGGTCTATTGAAGATATCAATTCCGGTTGCACCCGAATCATAGAGGACACGGCAGTGCCGTTTCCCTACAATGTCATACCAATTTCAAAAAAGAATGCAACAGTATTCTTTTTTTCCCCTTAAAAAGGGGATGCCAGGGCGATCGCAGAGTGTTGCATGATTTTAAAGAAATGGTATTATTTTGGGTAGGGAAACGGCACTGCCGTGTCCTGATTTCGGTAATATTAATAATTCCGATACTACCGGATTCGATCTGACCGATCGACTAAGTTTTCAGATCCATCACCAAATTAACCCAAGTAGTGGCATCATTAATATTACAACTTTTTAAAGTAGCGATTAAAGCCTCAGCCGAGTTTTGAGTTGCCGATGACCGCACTTCACTATTTTTGTACAACTTTGTAACTTATAATATCTAGGGCATCTTTTGAACGACAGACGATACGCAAACCGGTAAGTGTCACAATATTCATGTTATTGAAAAGTCTGAGCAGTTATCTGATGAAAAGCTCGCCCAAGATGTCACTGAGCCTCGTTTTGCTGATACCGCTGGTGGTGCAAATCTCCGTAGCAGTTGGCGTGACTGGATGGCTGTCGTTTCGCAACGGCCAGAAGGCCGTCAATGACCTTGCTACCAGGTTGAGCTTGGAAGTCGCAGCGAGGACTAAAGAAAATTTCCGCAGTTTTGGCGATGTGTCTCACCTGTTTCTGCAAATGAATACTGCTGCGATCGCCTCGGGAAATTTAGACCCAGAAGACTTCCCCAACTTAGAGCGCTATTTGTGGAACCAGACCAAGCTGAGCGATCGAACTACAACCATCTACTACGGCGACGAACAGGGCAGATTCCTTTTGCTCAAGCGAGAAGCAGAAGATTTACTATACATCAGAGACGAATCAACCGCTCCCGATCGCCAAATTTATCGCCTGGACAACCAGGGAAATCGCACTGAGCTAATCAAAACCGCCGCCTATGACCCCCGTACCAGACCGTGGTACACAACTGCCAAACAGTCAAGAAAAGCCACTTGGTCTCCGATATACGTCTTTACCGCCTCGCCAGTTCTGGGCATTACACCGGTGATGCCTATTTACAATGAAACAGGAAACCTGCGGGGTGTACTGGCAATTGACGTAACTCTTTCTCAAATCAGCGATTTTCTTAAAAGCATTAAAATTAGCCCGTCAGGACAAGTTTTTGCGATCGAGCGCAGCGGCGAAATAGTCGGTAGTTCCACAGACGAATTGCCCTTTGTCACCGCCAAAGACGGACAAAAACGGCTGCTGGCCACTGACAGCAAAAATCAGTTAATTCGATCGGCTTCCACATACCTGCAACACCGATTCGGCAGTTTTGCACAAATTGAGAGCCAAGGACAGTTTATCTTCGATCTAGATGGCAAACGTCAATTTATTACAGTTGCTCCCCTGCAAGACGGCCGCGGCCTCGATTGGCTGATTGTAGTCGCCATCCCGGAAGCCGACTTTATGGAGCAGATTAACGCCAACACTCGCACAACTATCTTATTGTGCTTTTTTGCTTTCCTATTGGCGATCGTCCTGGGAATTTTCACCTCTCGCTGGGTTGTCCGACCGATTACCCGATTGCTGGAAGCTTCCAAAGCATTAACAAAAATGTCCGCATCCTCCGAATTCACCTCCTCGGAATTAGACGGCGAAGTCGCAGTCCAAGGCGTCAACGAACTCGGTCTCCTAGCTCAGTCTTTCAACCAGATGGCCAAACAATTGCGATCGTCTTTTGTTGCCCTAGAACAAACCAACTCCAGTCTAGAACAGCGAGTAGCAGAGCGGACTGCCGAACTCGAAGCTGCCGAAGCAGAATTGCGGGCTTTGTTTGCAGCCATGAACGAATTAATTATAGTTGTGGACTCCAGCGGCCGCTATTTGAAAATCGCACCTACAAGTATGTCCCTGCTCTACAAACCAGCAGAAGAATTAGTTGGAAAAACTGTCGGAGAGCTGTTTCCGCAAGCTACAGCAGACAATTTTCTCAACCACATTCGAGCAGCTTTAGATACTCAGCAAACCGTCAGCATCGAGTACGATTTAACCATAAACGACCGCAAAGTTAGTTTTGCCGCCAGCATTTCGCCGCTTTCAGAAGAATCCGTAATTTGGGTAGCCCGCGACATTACCGAACAAAAGCGAGCCGAATCCGTGCGGCGTCAAAGACAAAAACAACTGCTCAAACAAAATACGGTTTTGGTAGAGTTGGCAAGAAATAAAGCGCTGTATCGAGGCGATTTGCAAGTAGCTTTGAGGCAAATCACCGAAGCGGCCGCTCATACCCTAAATGCAGAAGGAGCCGGAGCCTGGTTGTACGACAAAAGCCGATCGAAACTGCAATGTCTCGACCAATTTACGCGCAGCAACCACCAGCATTCCCAAGGCGCCGAACTCGCAGCACCAGACTATCCAGCTTATTTTAAAGCTTTGGAAGAAGACCGGACGATCGCCGCCGACGACGCTCTCTCCGATGTCAGAACCAGAGAATTTGTGGCATCTTACTTTGCAGAAGGCGGTACTACATCAACCTTAGATGCACCGGTGCGGCTGGGAGGACAAACAGTCGGAGTCATTTGTATCGAACAGGTGGGCACTGCTCGCAACTGGACATTAGAAGAACAAAATTTTGCGGCTTCTCTGGCAGATTTGGTATCATTGGCGATCGAAGCTAGCGATCGCGATCGGACGCAAACCGCACTGCGTCAAGCAGAACAAAAATACCGCAGCATCTTTGAAAATGCAGTCGAAGGCATCTTTCAAACAACCCCCGAAGGCCGCTTCTTGAGCGTAAACCCAGCCTTAGCCCGCATCTACGGCTACGCCACTCCCGAAGAATTGACCTCAAATCTCACAAACATCAGACAGCAAACCTACGTCAATCCTCAGCAGCGCGAAAAGTTCATGCGAGTGATGCAAGAATTCGGACAAATTTCGGGGTTTGAGTCAGAAGTTTACCGCGTTGACGGCAGCGTAATTTGGATTTCCGAAAGCGCCCGTGCAGTATGCGACGCCAACGGCGAGGTACTCTACTATGAAGGCAGCGTCGAGGATATTAGCGATCGCAAAGTGTTTGAATCCGCCTTACAACTCGCCCTAGAAGCAGCCGAAGCCGCTTCCACCGCAAAAAGTGCATTTTTAGCAAACATGAGCCACGAACTGCGAACACCCCTGAATGCGATCATCGGCTACAGCGAAATGCTCCAAGAAGAAACCGAAGAATTGGGCTACGATGAACTCAGCCCAGATTTAGACAAAATCCGCACTTCCGGCCGACACTTGCTATCGCTAATTAACGACATTCTCGACATTTCTAAAATCGAAGCCGGCAAAATGGATCTTTACTTAGAAACCTTCGACATCGCCGCCTTGATTGAAGAAGTCGCCTCCACCGCCGCACCACTAATTGAGAAAAATAGCAACACTCTCAACTTGCACCAAATCAGCAATATCGGCACAATGCACGGTGACGTTACCAAAGTACGGCAGATTTTATTAAATTTGCTGAGCAATGCCGCCAAATTCACAAAGAATGGTACAATTACCCTCAGCGCCAGCCGAGAAAAAATCGCGGACAACAGCAGCGAAGCAAGACAAGAAAACAGTTCTGAACCTGCGGCAAATTCTCAAGCCTCAATCGCTAGTAAAGAATTTTTAGTTGTGAATTGTACAGATACAGGAATTGGGATGAATCCAGATCAGTTGCAGCAGATTTTCCAACCCTTTACCCAAGCAGACGCTTCTACCACGCGCAAGTACGGCGGCACCGGTTTGGGACTAGCAATCAGCCAGCGTTTTTGCCAAATGATGGGCGGCAATATTTCACTGCAAAGTCAGGAGGGTGTGGGTTCTACTTTTACCATCAGCTTACCTGTTAATAATTAAATTGGGAATTGGGAATTGGGAATTGGGAATTGGGAATTGGGAATTGGGAATTGGGAATTGGGAATTGGGAATTGGGAATAACCCAAAAGGGAGCAGTAAACCCGGATTTGGCATGACCCGATGCCCGATGCCCGATGCCCTATGCCCTATGCCCGATGCCCTATGCCCTATGCCCTATGCCCGATGCCCTATGCCCGATGCCCTATGCCCTATGCCCAATTCCCAATTACCTTTGAATGCTTCTCGGATCGAGAGCATCCCGCAGCCCATCCCCCAACAAATTAAACGCCAAAACAGTCAAAATAATCAGTGTCGCCGGAGGCCAAACCAACCAAGGCTGCAACACTAAAATAGAAGCATTAGTAGACAGCGATAGCAAATTTCCCCAAGAAGGATCGGGCTGTTGAATTCCCAATCCAATTAAACTCAAAACCGACTCCGCCACAATAAAACCCGGAACCGCTAAAGTAGCAGAAATAATTACATAAGTTGCAGTTTGTGGCAAAACGTGGCGAACAATAATATAAATTGGATTAGCACCCATTGCCTGCGCTGCTTGCACGAACTCTCGCTGTTTGATCGACAGTACCTCACCGCGAATCACCCGTGCCAACCCTGCCCAACCGATAAATGAAGTAATCAGCACAATCAATATAAATCGCTGAGCGCTTGTCAATCCAGGAGGTAGCAGTGATGCTAGCGCTACTAATAAATAAATACCGGGAATCGTCATCAATACTTCGGTGAACCGCATTAAAATACTGTCAATCCAACTGCCGAAATAACCGGATATTCCTCCGATCAACAATCCCAATGGAAAAGAAATGGCTATGCCAACTAAACCGATACTGAGGCTAATTCGGCTGCCGTGTACTAAGCGACTGAATTGATCGCGAGCTTGTTCGTCCGTGCCTAAAATGTTGATTTTGCCTTCTCCTGTAGTGCCCACCAAGTGCCTGTCAAAAGGTAAAAATCCTAAAAATTTATAGGGAGAACCTTTGACAAACAAACCGAGAACAGAGGGTTTTTGCCAGTCCACAATTATCTCGCGAGCACCCGTATTTGCATCCACCGCCCCCTGAGTTGTCGGATAGACGTGTGGCCCGATAAATTGTCCTTCTCTGGTGCTTAAATAAATCTGAGTCGGCGGCAGTAAGGAACCGTTTAATTGAGAGTCGTAGGGGTCATAAGGCGCTACAAATTCGGCAAAAATTGCAACTGTATAAAAAATCAATAGCACCACAGCTCCCAACCGAGCTAGAGGATTATTTTTAAGCTTTTGCCACCATTTCATAAGTTTTTAGGTTCGATATTTTAACTTGGTTCGCAGTCAGGACTAAGGCCAAAGAATGGTTTTATCCGCTATTGGTATGGGTAAGGTGCGCACTACGCACTCTACAGATAGAGTGTCTGACCCCAGACTCATTAAATTATTTTTGTTCATCAGCAACCAAAATTATTCTACTTTCATTTTCTGCTTTTTTACCCAATTCCTCGCCGCTAAACGGATTGTAGAAAAACGAGCCTGTTTGCGGCGGCAATTTGGGATTGAGTACAACTTCTACTATACTTTTGGCTACCCCAGTTAGCGGAATTGCGAGGATAACTCCCAACAATCCTCCCACTTTACCTCCTAACAGCAAGGCTGTAAAAATAATTACTGGACTTAATCCGGTGAGATTCCCCATGATTCGGGGTGCTACTAGATTATCCTTGATTTGCTGGAGTCCGATCGCCACTGCCAACACTTGCAGCGCCAGCCACCAGTCAATAAACGCTACAATTATGCTAACGGCTCCAATTCCCAGTGTCGCTCCGATAAACGGAACTATTTCTGTCAACCCGATAAACACGGCAAATAATAGAAAAAACGGAACTTGCAGCCACCAAAAAGCCAGAGTTAGCGAAATCGCCATAAATAGTCCCAGCAATAACTGTCCTGAGACAAATCGCTGGAGATTTCGCTGCAAAGTATCGGTTAAAACATAGCGAATATCTGGTGAGAAAATGCTGGTCAAACCCTGCCACACTCTTTGACCATCTAGGAGCATATAAAATGAAATTACCAGGATCAGAATTAAGTCGAGAAACCAGTTCACCGTACCTACAACTAAACCCAAACTCGTACCCGCAATCGCCTGTACTTGTTCCTGCACTTTCGCTGATAATTGTTGTTCTAATATTTGCACGTTAAATGGCAAATTGCGATCGGCACTCCAAGTTTGAAAGTCACCTAACTGCTGCCGCGCCGACTCCAGTAAATCCGGGAACCTCACCCCCAACTGCCTCGCTTGGCTGAAAACTGGCGGCACAATAGTTAAACCGATTACTACTACTAGCAAACCCGCTATCAAATAAACCAGCCCCGCAGCTACTCCCCGCGGCAAAAATACTTGCAGTCTTTTTACTGCATAATTCAATAAAAATGCAATCAGTCCCGCCGTGACTAAAATGCTGACCAATTCCCCAACATAACTGACAGCAGTTAGGGTAAACCATCCCGTCACTAGCACTAGCAACCAAGTAATTAGAAACTGCTGGATGGGAGTAAAGACACTGTTCATTTTGATTTTTGTCAATTAAACTGGCAGAATTTTTTAGCCGATGTGCCGTATTTTACAACAAACAGATTATAGATTCGCAATAATTAGTCCGAGATCGAAGACAATTCGATCGGCATTGATGAGTTATTGGCGGCAAAACCGCTCCTGCGACAAGGCGGCGCCCGATCGCCCGGACGATCGCAAACCGCGCTAATATTATCGTGCCACCCAGCCAAATCAAGTTAAATGCCGATCGGACAAACTCCCTTCAAAATCCCCATTCTCAGCTAAAGTGCCCCATCCTCACCCAAAAGGAGGACGCGCGACCGCTCGCACCATCCGCTAAAATGAACGAGATATAAAAACCGCAATCTTTCTTTACAATATCAACAACCAAAGGCTCATACCGGCGGGAGGAACTACCGTGACGAATCAAGTTTTTTCAGAAGCAGAAAAAAAGCAACCTCTTCCCCCCGTGCAGAGCGGGCGCGACAGCAACTCAGCGGCCGAAGCGCCTGAAAGTGAGGCCAGCGACCAATCTCGCTGGCAATTCTCGCCAGAGGATGACGAACGAGAAGTTCCCCTAGAAGCTCCAGAAATAGACGGGGAACAATCAGAAGTATGGGAACCGGAAGAAACGGAAGTTCCTGTCAGCAAAGGACTCAGGTGGCCGGCGCTGTTGGCGGGCGTGGGAATTGGCGTCGCAGCAACGCTGGCGGGCGTACACTTGACTGCGGGAAAAAGCGCCAGCCCCGCAGCGACAGCCCCAGCAGTGGCTCAAGCACCGGTGTCTCAGACTGTGACAGTGGCGGCTGCGGAATCGGCTGAGGTGGCTCAAACTCTGGAAGCGACGGGAACCGTGGCCCCCTACGATTTGCTGCCGGTATTACCGCAATCCAACGGTTTGCAAATCAAGCAGGTTTTGGTGGCGGAAGGGACGCGGGTAGAAAAAGGTCAGGTGATGGCGGTTTTGGACGATTCGGTGCTGCGATCGCAAATTGCCGAAGCTACCGCTAAAGTACAATCGGCCGATTCTACGGTAGAACAAGCGCAAGCTCAGGTGCAACAAGCTCAGTCAGCCCAACAAGAAGCCCAAGCCGGCGTTGCTCAAGCCCAAGCTGGTGTCGAAAAAGCCATTGCTGACGCAGCGCAAGCCAAAACAGGCGTCGGCCAAGCTCAAGCTGGTGTCGAGCAAGCTAAGGCCGGTGTCGAGCAAGCTAAGGCGGGGATTGCTTCTGCTCAGGCTAAATTAGCTCAAGCTCAAAGAGAAGTAAATCGCACCCAAAATTTGGCTTCTCAGGGAGTAATCAGCCAGCAAGATTTGGAAAAACGGAAGACGGAACGTTTGACTGCTGTTCAAGATGTGAACAAAACTAAGGCTGATTTGAATAAAGCTGTGGAAGAACAAAATAAAGCAGCGGAAGAAGTGCGATCGGCTCAAGCTAAAGTAGCTACAGCAGAAGCTAATATCAGTACGGCGAGAGCGGCCCTCAGCAGCGCCCGCGCTAAAGTGAATACGGCTGGCTCTGCGATTAGCAGCGCTAGGGCGAATGTGGGAAATAATGCAGCAGGTGTCCGCAGCAATGAAGCGCAAGTCAAACAGTTGCAAACTCAACTCGAACAAACAATTGTTCGAGCACCGGACAGCGGTATTGTATCTGAAAGAATTGGTCGAGTTGGAGATGTTTCTTCGGGAAGTCAAAAACTATTTTCGATTATTCGGGGAAACAAGCTGGAACTGCAATTGAAAGTGCCGGAAACTCAGGTTTCTCAAGTTAAGCCGGGAACGGCGGTGCAGATTACTTCGGATTCTGACAAGCGGATTAAATTAGCAGGAACTGTGCGAGAAATTTCGCCTTTAGTTGACCCGCAAAATCGCCAAGCTACGGTTAAAATTGATTTACCGGCAAGCGAGTTTTTGCGATCGGGAATGTTTCTGCGCGCTTCGATTTCAACGGCAACTGCACAAGGTTTGAAAGTTCCTGCTAAAGCTATTTTACCGCAATCTGACGGCAGTTCTCTTGTTTACAAACTTGTGGGCGAGGATAAGGTACAGGCTCAACCTGTGGAAATTGGGGAGATTACCGGGGGCGCGGTTGGTGATTTGACGAGTGCTCAGGTTCAGATTAAAAAGGGCTTGAATGCGGGCGATCGGGTGGTGGTTGCTGGGGCTGGTTATCTCAAGGATGGCGATCGGGTTAAGGTTGTTAAATAGTTATTAGTTATTAGTCAGTAGTCCTTGGTCATTAGTCAGTGTAAGGTAAGGTGCGGACTTCGCACCCTACATCATTACTTTTTTTAAACGAACCGCGAAGGACGCAAAGGAACAGAAGAAATAAGAACTAAGAAATAAGAAATAATATCGTTTCCGGTAGCATCCGAATTATTAGCCAAAATTAGGACACGGCAGTTTCGATCGGCTGCGGGGGAAGAAAAGACGGGAAGGGCGATCGAATATCTCCGAGTAGGGAAACGGCAGTGCCGTGTCCTCCTGCAGTTTTGTGAAGACTAGGGCGAATCTGGCGCTAATTATGACTTATGCAGAGATTTTGTCATTTTTTCAAAAAAGCAACTTGTAAGTATAACATTTTCGAGCGCAAATAAAACAAAATTTATCTAAAAAAACTTTTTTGGAGAATTTGCATAATTTTGGGGGAAAACACCTGATAGATAAATAGGGCGTAGAAGCTAAGTAAAATTAGCCTCGCCTGTTTATCGCAAGCAGGAAAAAGACATTGGCAGTATTGACTGGTACATTCACAAACGATAACCTCATCGGCGGGCCTGAGAATGACAACATCTCAGGGCTTGAAGGCAACGACACCATTGCAGGCTTAGATGGCAACGACACCTTACTCGGCGGTGCAGGAAACGACAACCTCAGCGGGGGTGGAGGCAATGACTCCCTGCTTGGCGGCGGCGACGATAACACCTTGGATGGGGGTATCGGCAATGACTTTCTGGATGGAGGTTTTGGTAAAAGTATTGTGACTGGTGGCGATGGAGATGACACGCTGCAAAACGGCTCCAATTTGGAT
>JANNOR010000274.1:0-35041 GCA_031399265.1 Cyanobacteria bacterium SOY_34_metabat_3
TCTGGAATTCAATAAGCATCTACTTTCTACCTTTATTGATAAGTTAGATTTAGACCCGGATTTGATTTTAAACCACCCTAACCTTCCTTCAGTCTTGTCTTATGGTACTTTGGCTGCTTAAAAACTGTCCGGAGTATTGTAAAATTCAAGTTTTTTGTTGTCTGTAAAAGCTATCCGATCGTTTACCCCTTCAACGAGTTCTTATCTAAATTTTCATAATCATCTACGTATTCACCCATTACTTTGTCAAATCTTTATAAATGTGCCAAAAATTTCGTATTACTGAGTAACCACTCAGACTTTTATTTACAAAACTTCACTCTTTAACTATGTCCAGAATTCCTCAAAAAAAGGCTCGATAGCATTGATTTAAACTTAAAAATAATAACTTTTTTATCTACTATCTTCCGAACTAGAACATATTCTCGGTATTGTAGGGTGCGTCAGTAAGCCGTCTCTGAGAAAGCCGAAAAATCTGCTGGCCGTGGCACCCTACATAACTTAATACGGTTCACTTAACACTATTTATGCGCCGGAGATCCCCCTAAATCCCCCTTAAGAAGGGGGACTTTGAGAGCATTCTTGTCCCACCCCCTACTCCCCTTTTTTAAGGGGGGTTAGGGGGGCTCTGTCTTAAGTGAACCGTATTGCTAGATAACTTAATTTTCGTTGTAGTTGTAGGGTGCGTCAGTAAGCCGTCTCTGAGAAAGCCGAAAAATCTGCTGGCCGTGGCACCCTACATAACTTAATAAGGGAGGGACAAGATTCCGATCAAAGTCCCCCTTCTTAAGGGGGATTTAGGGGGATCGAGATATGTGAAACGACCCATTAAATTGGTATAACTGCCTAACGTTTTGGTTTCTTCATATCAATAATTTTCCGTTTCACCGCCGGAGTGCGCGGATAAAACTTAAACTTATTGAGCGCCGCACTGGCCGATTTCGCCACACCGCTATTTGTATCCCGCAAAGCTTTTTGCAACAGGGGAATCACTTTTTCTGACTTGATCGTTGCTAGTGCTTGCACAGCAGCTTCGCGCACTTCCGGCTGAATATCTTGAGCTAATTTGCCCAAGGTTTCTATTGCTCGCTGACCATCGGATCTCAAAGCATTAGCCGCAGCCATTCTACCCAAAGCAAATGCCGCTGACTTGCGGACTTCGATATCCTTACTTTGAACGCATCCCATCAACTGTGCAACTGAATAGCTTGATACTTGTCGCGCTATCTGAGACTGTTCTGTAACTCCTGTTTGATGTTGTTCAAAGGACTCTTGTTGCAGAGGTTCTGTTTCATCAAACGGTTCTTCAAATTCAGTTGGATTTAGGGCGATTGAATCGGAGAATTGAAATTCTGGTTCATCAAACGTTTCTGCAACTTCTGTTTGATTTAGTGGAAATGACTGTGTTTGCGTAAATTCTGTTTGATTAAGCTGTTCTCCAAATTCTGTTGGATTTAGCTGATTGGAATAAGGCTGCGAAGTTTCTTGTTCTGTTAACTTGATTTCGTATTGCTCTTGCAAAGACTCTATCGTGGCTTGCATTTGAGCTTGGTGAACTTCTAACTGCTCGTGAGCTGCGTTCAAATGAGTTTGGTATTGGTCTTGCAAGGATGCCAGATTTAACTGCATCTCAATCTCGCGGTTCTCATATTCCTCAGTGATTTGACGCATCCGAATTTCGTGTTGGTCTTGCAAAGCTTGCATATTTTGCTCCATCTGACCTTGATAATCGTTATGCAGTTCGTCAGCAAATCTGAGCAAGTGAGCTTCATGTTCTTGTTGCAAGGCTTGCAGAGTTTCCTGCAACCGAGAATCACCTGTTTCTGCTAATTGTGAATTAGCTTGGGTGAGGTTATTGTCGCGTTCTGCTGCAAGTTGTCTGAGTTGATTTTCGTAATGGCTGTCGCGTTCTGCAACAATTTGTCTGAGTTGATTTTCGTAATGGCTGTCACGTTCTGCCGCAAGTTGTCTGAGTTGATCTTCGTAATGGCTGTCACGTTCTGCAACAATTTGTCTGAGTTGATTTTCGTGATTTCTGTCACGTTCGGCAACAATTTGTATGAGTTGATTTTCGTAATCGGCAGAAACTTGTCTGAGCTGGTTTTCGTATTGGTCAATAACTTGTGTGAGCTGATTTTCCTGCCCTCCTTGCTGAGAATCAACTGTTTGTTGCAGCCGAGAAATCTGGGCTATTTCTATTTCATCAGTAATTCTGCGAGTTTGCTGCAAGTATTGTTGCTTTTGCTTCTTTAACCGCTTTTCCACTAACCAGTAAGCAACTGCTATGCCTGCCAAAAAACCGACGATCGCTCCTATAATACCCACGACTGAGTTCCTCCCGACAAAATAGTGATGCTGGACTTTTTACATTTAACCATACAGCCTCCGGTAACCGCCTAATAGTAGCAGCCAGACTGTCACAGCTAACCAGTGAATCGCCACAGCAGACCACAGAGAACCGCTTTGCAGGTATGCGACAGTACACGCACCTCCCAAAATTGCCGCCAGTCGCAAAAACACTGGATTCATGAAGGTCGATCGACCTTCGGGATAAAAAGTCAGCGCGTTCAGCGGGTGGTAAACTACAAACAGCGCCAAACTCACGCCTCCCCAAAACAACAGCGCTAAGCCAGAAGCATTTTCCTCCGGGTGTGGCAGTATTAACACGCGGAAAAATAGTTCCTCGGTGAGCCCGGGGCTTAACAAGCAACCAACGAGCACGCCCGCAATTATCGGCTTAGAGGTTTGCACGTCTACTGTCAGAAATCCCGATCGAAAACCAAGCTTGAGGGCGATCGCAGTGTAAACCAGGACGAGCATCACTGCAACCAGCCAATCCGTGCGATCGGGAATAGTTGAAAAAGCCATGCTGACTCGTCTTATCAGCAATGCTAAGTAATCAGTCATTTGTGATGAGTTATTGGTTATTTGAGTAGGGTGCGCATTGCGCACCTTACTAAGGATGTAGGGTGCGCATTGCGCACCTTACTAAGGATGTAGGGTGCGCAGTGCGTACCTTACGAATACTAACTTTATTGATTATTTTTTAGTCGATCGAACAACTTCGCAACTAAAGTTAAATCTTTGTCTCCGGGGCTAATTTCTACACCGCTAGAAAGGTCAATACCGCTAAAATTAGTGTCTGACAAACTGCCGATCGCACTTAAGACATTATCTGGCCTTAAACCGCCGGCTAGCAGCCACGGACACTGCGGTCTAAACTCTGCTAACCTTTGCCAATCGAGGGTTTTGCCAGTACCGCCGAGTTGGTCGGGATGATAAGCATCCAGCAGTAAAGTATCGACACAAACAGCATAAACAGCCGCTGTTTCTAAAGTTTCAGAATTCTTGACTCTCAAAGCTTTGATAATTTCAATTCCCGGCAAAAACTCCCGCAGTTTCGTGCAATATTGGGCTGTTTCATCTCCGTGCAACTGCGCGCCTGTTAAATTTGACTCCGCGACTACTTGACAGATATTATCGATTGTGCTGTTAGCAAAAACACCGATGCGAGCGACATTTTCGGGCAACTGCTCGACAATTAAGCGGATGGTTTGCGGGCTGACATAGCGGGGCGAAGCCTGCACGCAAATAAACCCCAAACTCTGCGCTCCCAAACGGGCGATCGCAATTCCTTGCTCTGCTTTACTAATGCCGCAAATTTTAACTCGCACTCCTCGTCCTCATATCATGTGTGGTTGAATAGTTATAGCAGAAGGAAGAAGGAAGAAGGAAGAAGGAAGAAGGAAGAAACTTTGAAATACTAATTTTCGATGCCCGATGCTCTTCGGCCCGATGCCCGATGCCCGACAGGAGCGAATTGTTAACTATTAAAACAAATTGTAATTTAAGACGAAATGCTTCTTATAATTTTGAAACTCAAATCATCTGTAAAAACAGGAGCATAACAACGTGATTTACTCTTCCTTGCTATTAGCAGTACAATTAACCGCTGCTTCAACGCCCGAGTGGTCTCCAATGGTAGCACTGACAATGATTTTGTGCAACTTGCTGGCGATCGCGATCGGCTACTACGGCATCAACAAACAACACCGGGGCAAAGGCCCAGCTTTACCCCTGGTGATGCCTGGAATGTTTAAGGGCTTTGGCATACCGGAATTGCTGGCAACAACTAGCCTCGGTCACGTGCTGGGAGCTGGAGTAATCTTGGGCTTAGGAAACGCCGGAGTTCTGTAAAAAGAAGGGGAAGGGGGTGCATCTCTATTTGGCAAGGGCGAAGCATTTCGGCAGATAATTTATTAGTGAGAACCAGAGATTTACTGCCGCAATGCTTCGCCCCTACGAATATATTTGCAAAAAGTGAGATGCACCCGGGAAAGGGGAAGAGAAGATATAATAGAAACTCTTTCTTATTCTCTTTTTCCAGGAAAAGTTCATGCAAAAAGGTTGGCGGATCGGCTGTTTATTTGGCATCCCACTACTGATAGATTACTCGTGGTTTGTAATTTTAGTCCTAGCAACCAGCGAATATGCTAGCAGTTACCGCGAGTGGGGGCCTGCGCTTTCGTGGACTGCCGGATTTGCCATAGCTTTGCTGCTGTTTGGCTCGGTACTGCTGCACGAATTGGGACACAGTTTAGCAGCAATGTCCCAAGGGATTAAAGTTAATTCTATTACCTTATTCTTATTTGGGGGCGTAGCTTCGATCGAATCGGAATCAAAAACACCCGGTCAAGCTTTTCAAGTTGCGATCGCCGGCCCCCTTGTCAGCTTCGCCATATTTTTAATTCTCGGTTTAGGCTCTCAAGTTCTACCACAGACAAGTTTGCTAGCAATTGTAGCAGAAAGGGTAGCAGAAATCAATCTCGTTTTGGGATTATTTAACTTAATTCCCGGCCTGCCTTTGGACGGAGGACAAGTTTTAAAAGCGGCTATTTGGAAAATAACCGGCTCTCGATTTACCGGAGTGCGCTGGGCGGCAAAAACCGGACAATTTTTAGGTTGGCTGGCCGTTGCTTTCGGACTGACTGTATGCTTGTTATCGCGACAGTACGGCGGTTTGTGGATTGCCCTGATCGGCTGGTTTGCGATTAGGAATGCGAGTGCTTACAGCCGATTTACGGCGCTGCAAGAAGCCTTGGTCAAAACTCAAGCTGGCGATGCGATGAGTCGTGATTTTCGAGTTGTAGATGCAAATTCGAGTCTGCGAGAATTTGCCGATCGATATTTGTTAGAAGTAAATCCATTTCCATTCTACGTGGCGGCGGACAACGGGCGAGATTTGGGCTTAGTGTCGATCGACGATATCCGCTGCACAGAACGCAGTCAGTGGCAAATTCAGACTCTGCACAACATTGTCAAACCCCTGGCTAAAATCACCACAATCTCAGAAAAAGCATCCCTAGCCGAAGTAATTAACACGATGGAATCGGGTCAACTCTCCAGAATCATCGTCCTCTCCGCCATCGGTTCAGTAGCAGGTACGATCGATCGGGGTGACGTAGTTAAAGTTTTGGCAAAATACCTAAAACCGAAGATTTCAGAAGCCGATATTAAGCGCAGCAAAGAAGAAAACATTTATCCGCAGGGATTGCAATTAAGTGCGATCGCCAAAACCGCACAGGAAAACTAAAAATTATGATTAGGTTTGTAGTGATGACTATCACTACCTCTGCAAACATCTCTGATACCAGTTCAAAAAAGAATGCTACAATCTACATCTTTGGGTTGATCTCATACAATCAACCTAATGTGGCTACTGTTGCATGATTTTGGAAAACTGGTATGAGAAAGTATTTTTTGGAGTTTCAGTAGATAACCTGTTTGCCGGTTCGGAGTGGCAATTTTTTGTATTTATCTATCTATTACTTGGTGAAATGAAATAAATAATGCTTAACTTTCCTGATAAATATGTTTAATAAATATCTTTGCTCTCTCTAGTCTAGCTGTTCTATTGTTTGTGCCTGCACACATATATCTATAATATTTTCCAAATTCATTGTCCTTGTTTTTATTTTCTATAATTTTTTCTTCGAGTTGAATAAGTAACTCATGAAAATTATCAGGAACAGTTGTATTATGTTTTGCCATCTCTACCACTAATGTAAAGAAATTAGATTTTCTAAACCAAATTGAATCTACTGGCAAACTTAAATTTTTAATTATTGTAAAAACGTTAATTACTAAAGCTTTAATATGATTTTTGTTTGGATATTCATCATTAAACTTTGCAATGAAATTTTCTACTTCTTTATCTTGTGGGAAATATCCTGTATTTTCGCAAGTAGCCATAATTAGTAATATAAAATGTAGATCTGCCATCCTAGTAAATTCAGATTCGTGAAAAACACCGAATTCACTGAGATCAATATTATCTAAAACTTCTTTTGCCACCTGAATAAATTGCCCGTTATAAACTGCATTGTGAATTTCTACATCCTCTAATTGAAATTTGGTAAGATTGATTCTTCTAAATATTTCTCTTATAGTTTCATCCTCTACTTTCCCTATATCGCGAACAACAATCTGATAAGACAAAAATGCTTGGATCTCTTCTTCACTCAAATCCTCAAATTTCGGAACCTTTTTTAAGGGTTTATCTTGAACTCCGTCTATATATTTTTTTATTGTTGTTAACCTTTGTTGTCCATCAATAACGTACTGGGTAGTTTTTAACTGCTTTGTATCGATATCTCCTTGGCACACATAAATCTCTGGAAATGGATAGCCTTGTATAATCGTATCTATAAAATCTTCCTGATGATCGTGAGTCCAAACAAACTTTCTTTGAAAGTCAGGTTTTAAAACTAGCTTTCCCGATTTGATATTTTGGTAGATATCGGCTACGGTTGGATTAGTGACAGATGGTTTAATTTGTCTTTGCATTTTTTTCACCGATGCTTAATGATTTTTTTAAATCTTTGAGTCCGCTCATAGTATACTGTTCAAAACACAAGTAACTTTTAAATACTCCCGCCGACACTTTATAGTTTCCCACTTCAGATTTATCATAAGAGATTGATTGAAAAAAATCAAACCAATTATTTTTTATATCTTGTATTTTGAATGAAATAGGTAGCTTGTCTGGTCTTATCCATCCTATAGCAACATATTCTAAAAAGCTGTGATACATATCTATTTCTCTGGTGGTTATACTTCGTCTGGCTTTTCGTAATTCCATTTGATAGCATCGAATGGATTCCAGTATTTCTTCATATAAAAAATTGGAAACAATTGCTACATCAATATCTGACTCATAATCAAATTGTTTCTCCTTCAAAGGACTAAAGCCTAGTTTGGCTGAACCCGTGATGAACACTTCATTAAAACTAATGTTAAAATTATTGGCTATTCTTTTTCTAAAATCGTAATATTCATCTTCACGGTTTAGAAAAATGTATGGTGTGCCATGTAATACATACTTACGACAATAATCAATAAGTTCACCATCGCTTCGCAGACTGTGTAATGAATTCAAGAATATTTGTAAATCTCTCATATGGGACTACACAACAGACTTTTAATTTTAGATTTATCGTTGCCTATTATTCTACTTGGTTTACCATTCATTGGTTATTTTTGCCAGACTTCTAGCTTTACCAGTTATGATAAAAAACAAGCCCATCCATTTTATTAAAGCACCAACACCTAACGTTTTCAACAGGATACTCACTGCAACCACTAAAAAACTACCAGATGTCACTACCCTTGTCAATTCCATCTCATGAACCAGAGGAATGACCTTGACATTATACATACTTTTTAATAGCATTCTGCACATCCTCCATCTTCACTACCTTAACAAAGTTGACAGTGCGCACATACAAATAGATGTTTTTCTGATTAGGTTAGGTGCGTAGTGCGCACCTACGTAGAGAATTTTTGCTAGTTAATTCCAAAATATCCAACCATTCCTCATCCGAAAGCGGCTGCACATTCAAATCAATTTCAAAACAGCGACAAGCCGCCGCAGTCAAAACCTCAACAACAGTTTCAATCAAATCATTTCTCACGCCCGATAGAGGTAAATTCACAGGAATTAATTCCTCTCCAAAAACTTGATAAAATAAATCAAAATCAGGCTGCAAACGCATAGAACCGTGCTGCAAAATAGCATCGCCCCGGCGCAATTGCGCGCTTCCAATTAACTTGTAGCCATCAGGTGTAACCAAATCAGCACCCGTCGCAGTCCCAAAACAATTCGGATTGTGAATGTAATTCCGTCCAGCTTCCCCGTAGTGCAAATCCAAACCCATTTCCCGCCAACCCTCAATCAAAAACTCGCAAATAGTCTGATAAGCTTGGATACGGCTCCCCGCAAATCCCGAAGCGACAACTGCATAAGTCAAGTCGCCTTGATGCAGCACAGCCCGCCCGCCACTGGGGCGCCGCACCAACTCCACAGGAAATCCCCCGAAAGACAACTGCTGCCAAAAATCCGGCCACCGGCGCTGGTGATAGCCCAAAGAAATCGCCGCCGGTTCCCAAGTATAAAAGCGCAGAGTTGGCCCAATTTTGCCCGCCAGATGCTGTTCCAGGAGCCATTGGTCGATCGCCATCTGCAAACTCCCAGACGCTGACAGCAGTGGAATTAGACGCCAAACAGAATTAGCCATCAGTGATTATTCCTCAATTTGCGATCGATAGTTGGCATCATGTTTTAAAATTGGTAGTAGCGATCGGAAGCTGTGAAAATAAGTTTGTGTAAATTTCACCGATCCAATGCTGTAGAAATAAATAGGAAAAATAATTCTTAAGCCATGAGCAACAGTGTAATTGTGATTAGCGACGAAAAGTTTGAAACAGAAGTCCTGCAAGCAGAGCAGCCAGTGCTTGCCTATTTTTGGGCTCCTTGGTGTGGGCCTTGCAAACTCGTATCGCCTTCGATAGACTGGATAGCAGCAAATTATAGCGATCGGCTGAAAGTAGTTAAAATGGAAATCGATCCTAATCCAACTACTGTCAAGCAGTATAAAGTAGAAGGAGTCCCTGCTTTCAGACTGTTTAAAAAATCTGAGTTAGTAATGTCTCATGAGGGAGCTATTACTAAACAAAAATTGACTGTTTTGTTAGACGCTAATTTATAAAATTTTGAAAGGATTCGGGAGTTTACAACTCCCAACTCACAACTATAGCCGTCGCAAATATTATTCAAAAATTAATATTTTCGCCCCAATATTCCTCTCTTTCTCTGCGCCCTCTGTGGTTAAAAATCTTTCAAAAATCAAAAAAATAAACAATCATTCAGTCAACCACACAAAAAAATGATTAACACTCCCAAAAAATGACAAAAAATATGGAATTTTCACATCGTTTAAAACCCCTACAATCTAATGTATTTGCCGATATGGATCGGGCGAAATCCCTGGCGAGAGCCGCTGGAAAAGAAGTCATTGATTTATCTCTCGGTTCTGCCGATTTGCCGACGGCTGCTCATATTACAGATGCGATCGCCCTTTCTCTATCCGACTCCAGCACCCACGGCTATTTGCTGTTTAACGGAACGAAATCTTTTCGGGAAGCAGCAGCAATTTGGTACGAACAAAAATTCGGGATTTCAGTCAATCCAGAAACAGAAGTGCTGCCTTTAATTGGTTCCCAAGAAGGCACGGCGCATTTGCCTTTGGCTGTATTGAATCCCGGAGATTTTGCTTTGCTGCTCGATCCGGGTTATCCTTCCCATGCGGGCGGTGTTCATTTGGCGGGCGGGCAAATTTACCCGATGCCGCTGTTAGCTGAAAATGATTTTTTGCCTGTATTTGATGATATCCCGCAGGCTGTGTTAACTCAGTCGAAGATGATGGTTTTGAGTTATCCTCACAATCCGACAACGGCGATCGCCCCTTTGGCTTTTTTTGAGAAAGCCGTAGCTTTTTGTCGGCAACATCGGCTGGTTTTAGTGCACGATTTTCCCTATGTAGATTTGGTTTTTGACGATCGCGTAGGGGCTGCGCCCCCGTGCCCGCCCTCTGGTAACGAGGAGGAATATCGAAAATTGATGGCACCGTCGGTTTTTCAAGCCGATCGCGATAAAAGCGTGTCGATCGAGTTTTTCACCCTGTCGAAGTCGTACAATATGGGTGGTTTTCGAGTCGGATACGCGATCGGCAACGCCCAAATCATCCAAGCACTGCGACAGGTAAAAGCCGCCGTAGACTTCAATCAATACCAAGGAATCTTGAATGGGGCGATCGCAGCATTAACAGGCCCTCAAGACACCGTTAAAATTAGTGTAGAAACCTTCCGAAAACGGCGAGATACCTTCGTCCGCGCCCTGCAAGAAATCGGCTGGAAAGTGCCAATACCCCCCGCCACAATGTACGTTTGGGCGAAACTCCCCGAACCTTGGGCAATAGATTCTGTGAAGTTTTGCACTCAGTTAGTAGCAAGTACCGGAGTTGCTGCTTCCCCCGGTGCCGGTTTCGGGAAATCGGGAGAAGGTTACGTGCGGTTTGCCTTAGTTGAATCGCCGGAAATTTTGGCGGAAGCTGTTAGGAGAATTGCTGAATTTCAAAGATAACCCGCCGGGTTTGAACCGCCGGGTTTATAATGAAAAATCCAAAATCCAAAATCCAAAATTGTCAACTATACCCAAAGACAGACAAATTTAAACCTACTCAGTGTCAAAATTAATGTAGCGAAATGTTAACGAGAGACATCCTGGGAATTCCCACTCCCACTCACCCACTCTACAAATCCTTGAAACGGCTGCGATCGCGTTAATGATTGATCCGTTGCAGAGATTGCAAATCCCAGAAATACAGCACTCCCCAAAAGAGCCAGCAACCCGAAATACTTCCCAATCCCCAAATCGCGCTGAAGGCGAGCTAGCGGCCTGCTCTCGCGCCTGAGCATCTTCCCTACAGTTAATTGTTTCAGACTAAAAGGATCTCGGACAAAATGGCCGCTCCAGCTAATTACCATGTGGGAATGACAGTGGGGACAAGTGAATAGTCCGCTTACCATCCCCACCGGGCCGACGACGCTGGAACGGTGGCAAATCGGGCAAGTGACAGAATGAGTGTTATATGTGGGAGCGTTCATAACTGTTTTTCTTGAGTAAAAAACCAACAACCAATTGAGAGCCTGCACTAATGCTTGAGGCATAGACCTTTATAGGCACATTTCCTTAATTCCTAGTTTACCCCTGAGATCCGCGCGATCGGATCTCACTGCGCCAGAAAATCTTTAAATTTCCAATCTCCAAGCGAGTGCAAGCTAGCTCCACAGGTGAGATTGTATTGCAGCGGAGTAACGGTAATCTTATGGTCTCGAATAGCTTGTACATCCGTAGGAATATCATGCAGTACCGCTGGATCTGGGGTTTCTTCCACATCTTCTAACAATTCCCCAGCCAGCCAATAATAAGTTTTGCCGCGCGGATCGGTGCGTTTTTGAAATATGTCGAAATAGCGGCGAATGCCTTGACGGGCGATCGCCACTCCGGTAATTTCTGATTGTTTAACCGCCGGTATATTTACATTCAACAGCATCGGTTTTGCCATTGGCACTTTTTCCAACTGTGCGAGCAAAGTCACAGCAAAATTCACCGCCGCCCCAAATTCTAGCGAAGTATAGCTGGCAAGGCTGAAAGCAATACTGGGAATGCCTTCCATCAATCCTTCCATTGCCGCCGAAACAGTTCCCGAACAGATAATATCCGTTCCTAAATTCGGGCCGTGATTAATACCTGCTAGAACAAAATCGGGCGGTTTGTCAACTAAAGCCCACAAAGCTAGTTTCACGCAGTCGGCGGGAGTACCCGAACAAGCCCAAGCTTTGACTGCTGGATCAAAAATAGATTCGACAATTTCCGCGCGGATGGGTTGGTGGAGGGTGAGCCCGTGGCCGGTGGCTGAGCGTTCCCTGTCAGGACAAACTACGCTTACTTCGTGGCCGGCGGCGGCGAGTCCGTTGGCGAGGCTGTGGATGCCTTGTGCAAAGATGCCGTCGTCGTTGCTAATTAAAAGTTTCATGAAAAGTTTTGTAGGCCTTAGAACAATACTAAACTAAATTCAAGTCGGGCGATCGCATTCACTGCAATTACCAATTACCAATTACCGATTACCCGTTACCACCTAAAATTTCAAATTAAGCCGCTAGAACTCAAATTGCGCTAAACTCAGCTTGGCTCAAAACAGCCTTGAATCTAAAATCTAAAATCTAAAATCTAAAATCAATATGACTGTCCAGCTAAGCGACATTGAAACCCAACTAGAAACCCTGGGCCAAGAAGCCAAAAGTGCGATCGCAACTGCAAATACCCTCGAACAACTCGAACAGTTGCGCGTCGGCTACCTCGGCAAAAAAGGCCAACTATCTCAAATTTTAGGCATGATGGGCAAACTGCCGCCAGACCAGCGGCCCAAAGTAGGCGCGATCGCCAATACTGTAAAAGAAGCCCTGCAAACCGATTTAGAAAACAAGCGCGCCGCCCTCCAAACCGCCCAAATTGGAGCCAAATTAGCCTCAGAAACCCTCGATGTTACCATGCCGGGGATTTGGCGTCCCCAAGGTCGCGTTCACCCCTTAAACGCCGTCATAGACCGCGCTCTCGATATCTTTGTCGGCCTCGGCTACACCGTTGCCAACGGCCCGGAAATGGAAACAGATTATTACAACTTCGAGGCGCTCAACACCCCGCCCGACCACCCGGCGCGGGATATGCAAGATACATTTTACTTACCCGGCGGCAACTTGCTGCGGACTCAGACTTCTTCGGTGCAAATTCGCTATATGGAACAGCACAAACCGCCGATTCGGATTGTCTCTCCCGGCCGCGTTTACCGCCGCGATAGCGTCGATGCGACTCACGCCGCAGTCTTCCACCAAATAGAACTTTTGGCAATAGGTGAAAATCTAACTTTTACTGACTTGAAAGGCACAATAAAAGAGTTTTTGCGGCAAATGTTCGGCCAAGACTTGCCGATCCGTTTTCGCACGAGTTACTTTCCGTTTACAGAACCTTCTGCCGAAGTTGATTTGCAGTGGAACGGCAAATGGCTGGAAGTTTTGGGCTGCGGCACCGTCGATCCAAACGTTCTTAAAGGCGTCGGTTTAGACCCGGAAAAATATACTGGATTTGCGGCCGGTTTTGGAGTCGAACGGTTCGCAATGGTACTTTATGAAATCGACGACATTCGCCGCGTTTATGCGAGCGATTCGCGTTTTTTACGGCAATTTTAAAGCAGGGCTTCGGGTCTGTTCCCGACTCGGTATATAGGAGAGTTTTTGGTCGATGTACATCAATCTTTCCGTTTTAAGTAAGTAAGTACAAATCAACATCGCTTGCGCAGAGGGCGGGTTTGACAAGTCTCGACTCGCTCTTGCTGTAGATACTGACCGCACCCGCACCAGCCCCTGCAAGATATTGTTTTTTTGCGCTTACCTACTGATTTGCTGTCTACTTGCTAAAAGCGCCCTTGATGTTGTCAACAGCACTCTCGACAGCATTCTTTGTTTTATCTACTGCTTTCTGAGTCCGAGCTGAATCTTCTGTTGCTCTTTTCTCAATGGTGGCGGCATCTTTCTTAGCTTTGCGCTCGGCGACACTACCATCCTCCGATGCTCGATCGACCTTAGCAGCGTTTTTCTTGGCAGTTTCCTTGACCTTATTTTCTGTATCTCGGATGAAATTCTTGGCCCGTCCAGCATCTTTGCTGGCTTTTTCTTGAACCGCATCGCCCATATCTGCTGCTGCGATCGAGCTTACACCACCAGAGGCCATTGCTGCGGTATTCGAGAAGAACGCACCAGACCAAACGAAGGCCATCGCTGATACGCAAAGCACAGTTGCAGCCATCCAGCGCCCAACAGTCGAAAGCTGTTTGGTAAAATAATTCAGTTTCATAGAATACCAAAGGAGATATGACATTCTATTTTTACTCGATTTGAGCGATCGGCTGAACCATTCTCTAGATAGAGGTTATCCGGCGACGAACTATTAAAAAAAATCCGTCTTTTGATAGATTGAAGCCAGGAACCAGAGTCAATTTGATATTTGATATTTGATATTTGAGCTTTGACTGCACAGATTAATTTTAGTAGGTTTAACTCCTTCCTTAAATTCCCGTCAACTATTAAGTTATATCAATAAAGCTTGACTTCTATTTATAAAAAATGCTATGTAAAGTAATTTTCTGAAAGACAAATCGATTTTTTTGCTATATTGACCTGCAATAAAGATAATGGTTTTGATTAGATGAGGAGTTGAACGAATGAAAAACTTGAATTGCTGGAACAAACCCGCTGCATTGCTCGGCGCGATCGCGATCGCAGCCGGAAGTTTGCAGGCTCAGGCGATCGGTGTTGCCGCCCCACCAACATCCACGGCCAGTCAGGATGCTGAAAATATTTCCTTTGAAGATAGCGCCACCTTTCAAATAGCCCAAGCTGGCAACCTTTGCCGCAAAGTCACTCCCAAAGAAGGTTTGACCGTTCGCCAGAACCCAGATCCCAAATCCCCTAGAGTTGGCGGGGTAGCAATGAATACTCAGGTAACGCTGTTCCAAGGCGCTACTTCTGTGAAAGCCTCCGACGGCCGCCTTTGGATTCAAATTACCGCACCCGTAAAGGGGTATGTTGCTACCGGATACCCCAACAACGAGGCTAATTTAGGTTCGTGCACCACTGCGGGCGCAACTCCAGCACCAGCACCAGCACCAGCACCAGCGCCAGCACCAGCAGCGACACCCCGTCCGAGTCCTGCACCGACACCAGCACCGACACCGAGTCCGAGTCCTGCACCGACACCAGCACCGACTCCAGCGCCAGCACCAGCACCGACGCCAGCGCCAGCACCAGCACCAGCACCAGCACCAGCACCAGCACCAGCGCCAGCACCAGCACCAGCGCCAGCACCAGCACCAGCGCCAGCACCAGCACCAGCACCAGCACCAGCGCCCGCACCAGCAACGGGCCCGGTAAGTCTGTGCCGCCAAGTAGAACCTCGCGTAGCGCCGAAGGGTCTAGCTATCCGTGCGGAGCCTTCAAAGACGGCTGTGGTTAAGGGTGGCGTACCCGCTAACGGTCAAGTAACGCTTGTGCCAAATTTCCAGTTAGTGAAAGATAAGAATGGAGAAGACCGCAATTGGGTTGAGATTTCAGCCCCTGTGCCCGGATTCATCTCGGCTGGAAATTTGATCATGTGCAAATAAGATAGGAGTTCGATCGCTCTTTTTAACTAAAAGAGCGATCGTCCTTTCTACTGACAGCGGCCAGCCGCCCAATTTTGATGTCCGCGATTTGGCTGACACTTCGATTGTCGGCCTATCCACAAAATTTCCCACTTATTTTGCCGGAATGCGAGTTCGATCCGGTGCTGCTGTGCGGCAACAGAATCGTCAGCTAAACCGACGACTGTATGCACGATTACTGCGGTTTCCCGCGTCGGATATTCAACCGAAATTCCATCGCTTTTTCTGCCTTCAGATTCTTGGTCACGGCTAAACAGTTTGGCTGCGATATCTTTGGGGTTGGAGACGGTGATTTTGCGATCGCCCAAAAACTGTTTGACGTTAATTGATTCGTAGTTCGATCGAGTTGCGGGCTGACAAAGTGCTGCGATGGGAAGTTGGATGCAGCTAAAAACAGCCAGAAAAAACAGCGATTCCTTGACAATTGATTTATTCATTAGGCTTGAGATTGTGCCAGAAATTTTTGTCTCCGAGATGCGTAAACTGCCAAATCTGCCTCGGTGAATTGGGTTTGTTGCCATGAGGGACGCGACATTAGCCGATCGCACCAAGCTGTAATTTTAGGATATCCGTCTGTGGACACATCAACCCAGGACAGCAAAGGCACGACGGTACCGGCAACGCAATCGGCATATGTTAAAGTGTTGCTACCGAAAAAAGGGCGATCGTCCAACAAACCTTCAAAGAATGCCAACACAGTATCGACTTTTTCCTTAGCCTTTGCGATTTCCTGCGCTTGGGGAATTCCCCAACCCATTACTTCCATGCTGAGGGGGTAAAGTGCCGGCCCAAGTTCGTTAACCGTGACCAATTCTACCATTTTCACAATTGCCAAATCTTTCGGATCTTTCGGCAGCATTGCCGGTTCGGGATACTTCGCCTCTAGATAGTCAAGAATTGCCAGAGACTCGAAGACGGTGAAGCCATCATCTACCAAAACAGGGACGCGATGAAAAGGATTCATTGCCACAAATTCAGGTTCTAAGTGATCGCCGTCCAAGTGGATTTCTACCAATTCAAAGTCGAGGTTTTTTTCTAAGAGGGCGACCCACACGCGGCTGGAGTTCGTGGAAATGGGAGTATGGTAAAGTTTCATGGCGGTTGCTATAATCAAAATATCATCATAACAAACTTCTAAAGATGCTATTATTGGCTGATTGTGACTTCCTGACGAACAGACGAGGTAATCGCCTTTACTAGGAATAGTCGCTCGCTAAGTGACAAATTCCGGGTTAATTCAACTAATTCTTGAAACGATATTTTTTTTGATGCTTCTGAAAATTTATCATTCTGATATGGCGAAGAAACCTCACCATAACTTAAAGTTTTGACTGAAGTATTCTGCTCTAAAGTTGTCGTCATGTCTGCGTGGAGAAGCTCTAAAAATTTAATATCGTTTCCTAGATAGGCAGCCTCATCTTCATCTACCTCTTCAATTACCTGCAAACGTTCTTGATAGGCATTGATTTGATGTTCAATGGCCTCTATAATAAACCTTAAATCTTTAAATGATAGATTCATATTAGGTTACTATCCTATAAATCACCTCTACAGGTAGTATGAGGGATCGATTTCAGAGTCATCGTCAGAGGTACGTTCGGCACGAATCTCGTCCATAATTTCCTGAAAATCTGGATCGTCTTTAAACACACCCGCAAATTGCATCCATGTGGGTTCTGAATCCTGAATCGGTACTTCCCAGGAAATAGCTTCAATATGCTTAAGTCTTTCTAACAATGTGGTTTGAAGTTGGGTAATGGCTTCTTCCCGAGTTGCTGCTTCAACTCGACAGTGCGGAAACTCGAAAACAGAAGCAGAAACCTGTCCTGATGAGATAGTTTCTAACACGAGTGTCACTTTCAATTGGCTAGATAGTTGGGATTGCAATACATTTAAGCTTGTTACCATGTTTCAATCACGATTTTTAAGTGCTGTCTTCATTGTATCGCAGAAAAAAAAATCCCTCACCATTTCAGGCAAGGGGCGATCGCTTTTTTAGAGCTAACTCGTCTTCAGTTGCTCTAATTTTTGTCTAACCAACATATCAACTTCCTCAACCTCAGCACTTGATTTCGGGAGGTCAAACGTCTTGGTTGAGGCTTCAGAGGTAAAACGGTCAACAAAGGCATGAAACGCTGTTCTATCATTGGGGTGAGCAATGACATAAGCTCTTAGCTCTATTTTAGTCATCCTATTAAATTCAGGCTCGCTCACAAAAACCTCCACAAACCATTGCGATAGATTTCTATCTCTATATTATCTCCTGCCAAGATAAATAGATTACCTGTTCGCTCGTCTAGGCGGACAATGAAAACAGGGGTGAATGTATTGGTTAAGGATTGACATAGTATGACACACATGATGCTTTGTTCAGCAGTTGGCAAGTTCATTTTAACTCCTCTGTTTTTTAACTAACGCAGGGTTAGGTTTTGGGTAACCTCGCGTTTGAGTACAGAGCCACGGGGGCCTTAGAGATTGTGCGTTTAGTTAATTTCGCTGAGTTAAAGTTATGCCTATGCTAAAAACCGTTACCAAAATAACAGGGCGGGCCCTAAAGCCCGCCCCATAAAACGATCGACTATCGATTAATAATCGAAGTCGCCGCCGCCCATGCCGCCGCCAGCGCCAGCAGCAGCGCCATCCTTCGGTTCAGGCTTGTCAACGACGATGCACTCGGTTGTCAGCACCATGCCGGCAATAGATGCGGCATTTTGCAGAGCAGAACGAGTTACCTTCGCAGGGTCAACGATACCAGCTTCAAACATATCGACAAACTCATTTGTCGCTGCATTGAAACCGACGTTAAACGGCTTTTCTTTGACGCGCTCAGCGATGACAGCGCCATTCAAACCAGCATTTTCAGCAATCCGCTTCAGAGGAGCAGCTAGAGCACGAGCAACAATCAATGCACCGGTCAATTCTTCGCCCTTCAGAGTGCTGTTAGCCCACTCTTCCAATTGAGGAGTCAGGTGAGCCAAAGTTGTACCGCCACCAGGAACGATGCCTTCTTCGACAGCAGCTTTGGTTGCGTTGATCGCATCTTCAAGACGCAGTTTGCGATCCTTCATTTCAGTTTCAGTCGCAGCGCCGACTTTGATTACCGCAACGCCGCCAGCCAATTTGGCCAAGCGTTCTTGCAGTTTTTCTTTGTCGTAGGAAGATTCGGTTTCGTCCATTTGACGGCGAATTTGTTCGCAGCGGGATTTGACTGCGACTTCGTTACCTTCGGCAACAATTGTAGTGCTGTCTTTGGTGATGGTGACGCGGCGAGCTTTGCCGATCATTTCCAGCTTGGTGTTTTCCAGTTTCAAACCGGCGTCTTCGGTGATTAGTTGACCGCCGGTCAAAACGGCGATATCTTCTAACATGGCTTTGCGTCGATCGCCAAAACCAGGTGCTTTAACAGCAGTCACATTCAACACACCGCGCAACTTGTTGACAACGAGGGTAGCTAGTGCTTCTTTCTCAATGTCTTCTGCAATGATCAGCAGCGGGCGGCCGGAACGGGCTACTTGTTCGAGCACTGGTACTAAGTCTTGTACCAAGCCGATTTTTTTGTCTGTCAGCAAGATGAAGGGTTCTTCGAGAATCGCTTCCATCCGTTCGGTGTCGGTGACGAAGTAGGGAGAAATGTAGCCTTTGTCGAAGCGCATTCCTTCGGTGATTTCGAGTTCGGTGGTCATCGATTTGCCTTCTTCCAGGGAAATCACGCCTTCCTTGCCCACTTTGTCCATTGCGTTAGCAATCATTTGGCCGACTTCATCGTCGTTACCAGCAGAGATGGAGCCGACTTGAGCGATGGATTTGGAATCTTCTACTTGTTTGGCGTGTTCGGCAATTTTTTCGACCAAGAAGCCGGTTGCTTTGTCTACACCGCGCTTGAGGGCGATCGCATTTGCGCCGGCTGCGACGTTGCGCAGGCCTTCTTTGACCATTGCGTGAGCGAGAACGGTAGCAGTTGTGGTGCCGTCGCCTGCTGCGTCGTTAGTTTTGGAGGCGGCTTGACGGATCAAGGCAACGCCTGTATTTTCTACGTGGTCTTCTAGTTCGATTTCTTTGGCGATGGTAACGCCGTCATTGACGATTTGAGGAGCTCCGAATTTCTTTTCGAGAACTACGTTGCGGCCTTTGGGGCCGAGGGTAACGGCCACTGCTTCGGCCAAAATGTCCATACCGCGTTCGAGGGCGCGACGTGCATTTTCGTTATAGATGATGCGCTTAGCCATAGTTTTTGGGGGTGAGAGGGTTTGAGATTTTAGATTGGGGATTGGTGGCGAGTCATTTGTCTTGTGTCATTAGTTGTTTGGCGGCGTTCGCTTTAAACTAATGACTGAGGACTGATGACTAATGACTGATGACTAATGATTGATTAGTTAACGATCGCCAGAATATCTTTTTCGGCCAACAAGACATATTCGTCGGTGCCGAGCTTGATGTCTGTGCCAGCGTATTTCGAGTAGAGAACTTTGTCGCCGACTTTGACTTCCATTTCAACGCGATTGCCGTCGTCGTTGCGCTTGCCGGGGCCCACGGCCGCGACTTCGCCTACTTGGGGCTTTTCTTTGGCTGTGTCAGGTAGAAGGATGCCGCCGGCGGTTTTTTCTTCGCTAGCGCTTACTTTTACGAACACGCGCTCGCCTAGCGGTTTAACGGTAGAAACACTCAGTGATACTGCTGCCATAAATAAATCTCCAGATTACAGATCCTAGTCAGTGGGCTGTCAGTGGTCGCGATCGAAGCAACGGCTGACTGCTTACACTGACATATTAGCACTCTCGACTCCTGAGTGCTAATTTAGCTTTAGTAAGGGGCGATCGCAACTTACCTGTCTGTACGGGTTCCCGAACCGAGAATGAATGGGAGTGGGGGAGATGGGAGATGGGACAGTGGGAGAGGGTCTGAGTCAGGTAGCCTCTAAAATCTAAAATCTAAAATCTAAAATCTAAAGTCTAAAGTCTAAAATCTATTGACCGATGAATACAATGACAGAAAATCACGATGAATCTTGCAGGCTTGGCTTGAGGGATTGCGTCCAAAGCCTGGGAATCGCTCAAATCGAGCGGGATATTTTTATCTGTGCCGACCAAACCGCGCCCAAGTGCTGCGATCGCCGCATCAGTCTGGTAGCTTGGAATTACTTAAAAAAACGCTTGCAAGAATTGGGATTGGACAAGCCAAGCGTTCAGCGCCCGAAGTGCATTTTTCGGAAGAGAGCTAACTGATGGAGAGTGTGTACGTCTGGCCCGATTATGGTAGTCTATCCAGACGGAGTACGGTACCGCAATGTTACGCCCCCCGCGATCGACAGAATTATTCAGGAATATCCGATCGGGTAGGAGGTTGTTCGAGAATACGCTTTTTTAACTCATCCTTTGCCGCAGCCAGTTCAGGCGAAACCAGGCATTTAGCTGTAGTCCGGTGAAAAAGCACAGCCTGATAACTAAGATGCTAAGTTTAAGTCTGTAAAGTTGAGATCGTGACCGAAAGCAGCCTGGGTACAAGCCCCCGGATTCATCCGTGCAGAAATAAAAAACATCGTATTCGATCGCCAGCCCCGGATTCATCCATGAGGCCGCTTTATCAAGTTTTCAATTCTTCAATTCTTCAATTCTTCAAGGGATTGACCGCAGAGGGCGCGATCGCACCTGTAACAGATATAACAACTGTAGTTTCCTGCCTGTGTCTGGTAGTCCTGCTTGTCGCTTTGTCTTTTTAGGACGTGCATCGAAGAAGTTCGATCGCCTGGTGGCTGCATTTGACCGAAAAGTTTCGTGCGTAGAGGACATCAGACAGTTTGCCAAACTACACTAGAAATAGTTAAATACGTAAGTAGGGAGTCAATAGATTTTTCTATATCATAAAGTACCAATTAAAACCGGGGCATCAAGCTGCAATTGAACATCTCCAGATTAAATATCTCACGCGGGCGATCGAGAGGGTTTCTCCCATAAATCAAGGCCTGACAACATCATCCACGAGAATTTCATCGGGAGATAACTTTTGTTAACTTAAGCCAGATCGTCAAGCAGCGGGTGATCGTCCATTATAAGTTTTGGCTTTGTTCCTAGTGGCAAGGCATTCGCAAACTCTCGTCCGATCACTGGTTGGGAAGCGGTAACACCCGCCCCGCTTTCCCCTTACCGCAACCGCTTCACTCCCAAAGCCGTCCGCCCCCCTCCCCGAAAGCCCCGAAAGCCGGGGACGCGCAGAACAAACAAGAGTGAAAGCAAAGAATTGTGCGGGATACTCTAGCGGGAATAAACATGAAGGACAACAATTCAGGAGAGCAAAAACGGCTGATGCTGGTTGACGACGACCCGAACTTGATCTTGCTAGTCAAGGATTACTTGGAGTTTCGGGGTTACAACGTCCTTACAGCAGAAAACGGCAGACACGCTCTAGAAAAACTAGAACAAGAAGTCCCCGATTTAATCATCTGCGATGTGATGATGCCGGAAATGGACGGGTACACTTTAGTCAAACACATCAGAGAAGACCCGCGCACGAGCTGGATTCCAGTTCTTTTCTTGTCCGCCAAAGGTCAAAGTTCAGACCGAGTAAAAGGCTTGAGTACGGGGGCTGACGTTTATATAGTCAAGCCTTTTGAACCCGAAGAACTGGTAGCTCAAGTAGAATCTTCTCTGAAAGCAGCATCCCGCTTGATTCGCCACTCAAATCCAGGTATTGAGAACGGCCCCAAAATTAAGGCGCGTCGCAATGTAGAGTTGACTCCTACTGAGTTAAAGGTGGTACAGTTGCTAGCTCAGGGTATGGCAAACCGCCAGATTGCAGACGTAATGAATGTCAGCCAGCGGACTATAGAGAGCCACGTCAGCAATATGCTGGGCAAAACAGGTTTGCACAACCGCACAGAGTTAGCTCGCTGGGCTCTTGAAAGCAAAAAGGCTTGAACCCAAGGAGGCCCGAATGCTGTGAAATCAGGGGAGCAAAAGGTATTGCCATGCGCTGCGGTATGTCTGAAAAGGAGGTATGGCTTTGCCGGCTGGTAGGAAAGAAGCGCGATTAATCTTGACACCGCAGCCGCCCGCTTAGTTACACCGGGGTCTGGTTCGATCGGGCGGCTCGATCGAATACCAGCAGCGTTAAAAGAGCCTCTGGCGGTAGAGCCGAAAATATGAAATACTGGGGGGATGGAGTTTTCTGAAGTCTAATCTATTGCCTCAGTTAGCTCCATGTTGCTAAAATGTGATATTTAGATTAACTTCTTTCTACAATTATTAGGTCTAAGTTTCTATGACAAACTTAATGAACCGCCTTTCTATTTTTGTGGACGGGAACAATATGTTCTACGCTCAACAAAAGAACGGCTGGTTTTTTGATCCTCGCAGGGTGCTCGAATATTTCAAAACTTCGCAGCCGAATGTCATCTTGATCAATGCTTTCTGGTATACGGGTCTCAAAGACCCGCAAGATCAAAGGGGATTTCGAGATGCTTTGATCAGTCTGGGTTACACGGTTCGCACTAAGATTCTTAAGGAATATTACGACGATGCTTCGGGCCGATATTCTCAAAAGGCTAATTTAGACATAGAAATTGTGGTTGATATGTTTAATACGGTGGATCAGTACGACCAAGTTGTGCTGTTTAGCGGAGATGGCGATTTTGAGCGGGCGATCGAGCTACTGCGATCGAAAAATACTCATATTACTGTGGTATCTACCGAAGGAATGATTGCCAGAGAATTGCGAAATGCTACAGATAGGTATATAGACCTAAATGAAATTCGGGAACATATCGAGAAGATGGATTATTAGTCAGTAGTTATTAGTCATTAGTCATTAGTCATTAGTCAGCAGTCAGTAGTTATGGATTATGGGTTATTAATTATTCATTATTGGCGCGAAACATGGGACTGGTGACTGGCGGCTAAGTGCCCCGAACAGTGGACAAGTAAAATTCAGGAAAATACTTTTTGAGACCTATGAAAACTCAACCAAGTCAAGACCGGATTATTATTTTCGATACGACTTTGCGGGACGGAGAACAATCTCCGGGCGCATCTTTGAATGCGGATGAAAAGCTAACTATTGCCCGCCAGTTAGCGAGATTGGGCGTGGACGTGATTGAAGCGGGTTTCCCTGTCACCAGCACCGGAGATTTTGAGGCTGTCCAAAAAATAGCTCGGACTGTTGGCACGGAAGATGGGCCGACAATTTGCGCTTTGGCAAGGGCGACAAAGCGCGATATTCAAACAGCAGCCGAAGCTCTGAAACCAGCGGTAAATTCGCGAATTCATACGTTTCTGGCTACGTCTGATATTCACTTGGAATACAAGCTGAAAAAGACGCGGGCTGAGGTTCTGGAAATTGTGCCGGAAATGGTGGCTTATGCTAAGTCTTTTGTCGAAGATGTGGAGTTTTCGCCGGAAGATGCTTGTCGTTCAGATCCAGAGTTTTTGTATCAGGTGCTCGAAAGGGCGATCGCCGCTGGGGCAACTACTGTTAATATTCCCGATACAGTCGGCTATACGACTCCGAGCGAGTTTGGGGCTTTGATTCGGGGAATTAAGGAAAATGTCCCGAATATCGATCGGGCAATTATTTCGGTTCACGGTCACAATGATTTAGGACTGGCTGTTGCTAACTTTTTGGAAGCCGTGAAAAATGGCGCGAGACAGTTGGAATGCACGATTAATGGGATTGGCGAACGAGCGGGAAATGCGGCTCTGGAAGAGTTGGTAATGGCTTTGTACGTGCGGCGCCAATATTATAATCCATTCTTGGGGAGAGAGGCTGATTCTGACGAACCGCTGACGAATATTGACTCGCGCCAAATTTACAAAACATCGCGCTTGGTTTCTAATTTGACGGGGATGTTGGTGCAGCCAAATAAGGCGATTGTAGGGGCAAATGCTTTCGCTCACGAGTCGGGAATTCACCAGGATGGGGTGCTGAAAAATAAGCTGACATACGAGATTATGGACGCTGAGTCGATCGGCTTAACCGAAAATCAAATCGTCCTCGGTAAATTGTCGGGGCGTCACGCTTTTCACACTCGCTTGAAAGAATTGGGTTTTGAAATGGCTGACGACGAGCTAAATAAGGCTTTTGTCAAGTTCAAGGATTTAGCCGACAAGAAAAAAGAGATTACTGATTGGGATTTGGAGGCGATCGCCAACAACGAAGTCCACCAAGCCCCGGAACTTTTCCGCTTAGAATTGGTACAGGTTTCTTGTGGCGACAAATCTCGGCCGACAGCCACCGTCACCGTGCGGAATCCGGCGGGAGAAGAATTGACTGATGCTGCGATCGGCACTGGCCCAGTAGATGCAATTTACCGGGCAATTAACCGGGTGGTGAATGTCCCGAACGAGTTGATCGAGTTTTCGGTACAATCAGTGACAGCGGGCATAGATGCGATCGGCGAAGTGACAATTCGCTTGCGTCACGAAGGCAAAGTATTTTCCGGCCACTCAGCAAATACCGACATTATCGTCGCCTCCGCCGAAGCTTACATCAGCGCCCTAAATCGCCTTTACGTCGCATTGCAGCACGAATCTACTGCTGGTAAGACATCGAAAGTTGCAATAGTAGCTCAGTCTTAAATTGCCAATTCTTTACCAGTTTTCAGTTAATTTGTAGGGCGGGCATTGCTCGCCCTACTGCTGTAAAATTACTAGAAGATGAGGGGAAATGGGTAAATTTAAGGTGCATTTATTGTTGTCGATCGCCGCAATTTTGAGTTACAGTTTAGTTGGAACGCCAGATGCTGCTAAGGCTCAGGGCGAACCTGTACCTACTCCACAGACTGTGACGACAACTGAGCCAAATCCAATCGTCAAACCTACTGACTGGACTTACATAAGCTTAAAGCTGGTAGACACAAAATTCAACTGCCTTTCTAAAACAAGTCTCTTAGCAACTTATTTTATATCTAATATAGAGATAACACGCTATGAATTTGGAGCAGTTTTATTTGATTATCTGGATGAATTGACTAAGTTTCTATCGACATATCAAAAAACGCAAATTATCCAAAGAGAAGATTTAGAACCTATACAAAAACTACAAGAAGAATTTGGTGCTGAACTTGCTACAATACGATCATATCGCAGTCATAGACCTTCTGCCACTCCAAGGATACCCATTCAACCGAGCGATCCTATTTACGAGCAGCTACAGTCAGCGATCAAAGAATACGACTGCGCGCCAGAAACTAAAAATAGCAGTTATGATATTGGTAAGAAAGAATTGAATACGGAAGAATTTGTAGCAATTTTAAAAGGCTGCTTGCAACGAGTTAATCAATTGGCAAAATCTGGTACAAACAAGTGGACGCGATCGGAATTAGAACCTCTTGCTAAATTAGAGTCAGAATTTTATGCGGAGCTTTATGACTGATAAAAAACTTCCGATCCAGAAGATACGAATAAGTTACAATTAATCCAAGTTAATCGAATACACAAATAATCAAAACCTAATAATATGCAAGACGAAACCTTAAAAAAAGAGCGACAATTCCACGATGCTTGGGCATCCACAATCGATGTTGACGGTATCCGCGTCAACGATTACTTTGAAGCTTGTACCGCCCCAGAAAATAGATTTATTGTCCAGCAGATGGGCGATGTCACTGGTAAACGCCTCTTAGATTTAGGTTGCGGCGCGGGAGAAAATAGCATTTATTTTGCGAAGAAAGGCGCGCATTGTGTAGCGGCTGATTATTCTGAGGGCATGGTAGAAGTTGCTCTGAAATTGGCAGAAATAAATGGCGTCACAATCGAAGGTTGCACGGTGAATGCAATGGCGCTAGATTTCCCAGACAATAGTTTTGATATTGTTTACGCTTCTAATTTGCTGCACCATTTGCCGGAACCAGAAAAGGCGATTCGCGAAATGCACCGCGTGCTGAAACCGGGTGGAAAAGCTTGTTTTTGGGATCCGATGAAGCATAATCCGGTGATTAATGTTTACCGCAGGATGGCGACTGAGGTACGGACTGAGGATGAAACTCCTTTGGATATTAATATTGTGAAACTTGTCAAGTCTTTGTTTTCAGAGACGGCTTACGATACGTTTTGGTTGACATCGCTTTGGATTTTTTTACGCTTTTATTTAATCGAAAAAGTGCATCCGAATGAGGAGCGTTATTGGAAGAAGATTATTGTTGAACAAGAGAGATTGAAGCCGGAATATTCTCGTCTGGAAGGGTTTGATGGGTGGTTGAAGAAGTTGCCTTTGATGAAGCGGTTGGCTTGGAATTTGGCGGTGGTGGCGACTAAGTAATTAAAGGAAGTACAATAAGTCAAAGCGTTTAATTAAGAGGTTAATTATGCCAGAAACTATTACTGCTATCTACGAAAACGGGGTTTTTCGTCCTTTGAGTGCTGTGTCTTTCCAATATGGGGAAACTGTGCGGATTAATATTGTAGCTGATGTTTCGTTGGAAGAATTGAAGGACGATCGCGAAAAAGCGACTAAGTTGATGGATTTGCGAAAATTGATGGGTTTGCCAAATAAACAGGGTAAACTCGATCGAGCCGAATTAATCAGACGCGAGCAGCAGTGGCGCGAATTGATGAAAAAAATGGAACCGCTACCAGGTAAGCCTCTCTCAGAAATCATTATCGAGGATCGTGGCCCGTGGTAAATGCTTATTTTCTCGATACTAGCGCTTTAGTCAAACAGTACGTGCCTGAAATAGGCAGTGAGTGGATTTTATCGATTACAGATCCTGCTACAAACAGCGATTTAGTGATTAGCCAGATTACTTGGGTGGAGGTACACAGCGCTTTTGCACGTCGTCTGCGGGATGGAAGTTTGTCTGCGGAGCGCTTTGATTTAATTGGACAAAAAGTTAGGGAGGATTTTGAAAATGAATACCGAATCATAGATATCGATCGCACTTTGATAGAAACAGAGGGCGAATTGGTGATGCAATATCCGCTGCGCGCTTATGATTCGGTGCAGTTAGCATCGGCTTTGCGCTTTCAATCTACTCTCGTTTCGGTGTCAGATACTCAGCTAATTTTTGTTTCGGCGGACAATCGATTGCTGGATATTGCTCAGTCGGCAGGGTTGGCGACGGATAATCCTAATAATTATCCCTAAAAGTGCGATCGTTATTTATAGAATTTCCTTCAAAGTTTTAACTAATATTTGATTTTGTTCCTCCGTACCTACAGTAATCCGCAATTTGTCTTGAAGACGCGGCTGATTGAAGTATCGAATCAATATTCCCCGTACTTTCAGTGTTTGATAAATTCTTTCTGCATCACCGTTGGGCGGCTTGACTAACAAAAAGTTGGTTTGCGACGGCAAAACATCAAAGCCTAATTCCTGGAAACTAACGGCTAGTTTTGCTCGCGAAGCCTTGATTTTATCGGCGTTAGTTATTTTGTGATCTTGGTCTGCGATCGCCCTCGCCGCCACTAGATAAGCTAAAGCATCAACATTGTAGCTGTCTTTGACCTTATTTAATTCAGCCAGCAGCGCCGGATTTGCTATAGCAAAACCCAATCTCAATCCTGCGAGCGAATAACCTTTTGAAAGCGTTCTCAAAACTATAACATTACTGTACTTTCTTGTCAACTCCAAAGCATTGTTTTCGGCGAAATCTACATAAGCTTCATCGATGACCAGAATGCCCGATAACTCTTTAGCTAGTTTCTCCAAATCGGCAACAGATATCGCCGTTCCCGATGGACTATTTGGCGAAGCTACAAAAGTCACAGCACCTTGGGCTGCTATTAGCAAATCTACTGGTAATTTGTAGTCGTCAGGATAGGGAACTTCCACAAATTCTGCATCCTGAATTTCGGCTAACGTGCGGTATAATACGTAGGTAGGCGCGGGACAAACAATCTGTTTTCCAGCTTCGCCCACAGCCCGAACGATCAAGTTTAATAAATCATCACTGCCGTTACCTGCGATAATCCAATCATCAGGAAATCCTAAAACTTGACTAGCGGCGATGCGGAAGTTTTTGCCAGTTGGATCTGGATAGCGTCGCAGCATTTCTCCGTCTATTTCATGAAGCACTTTTAAAGCTTTTGGAGAAGGCGGATAAGCATTTTCATTAGAATTTAGTTTAATAATCTTTGTGCCTAGAGGTGGTTGTTCTCCCGGCACATAACCAGACATTTCATGGATACTTTTGCGAAAATAATTCATCTTTTCTTATCTGCGTTAATCAGCGTTAATCAGCCTAAATCTGCGGTTGCAAATTCATCTTTTCTTATCTGCGTCAATCAGCGTTAATCAGCCTAAATCTGCGGTTGCAAATTCATCTTTTTTTATCTGCGTTAATCAGCGTTAATCAGCCTAAATCTGCGGTTGCAAAATCATCTATTATCTGCGTCCATCAGCGTTAATCTGCCTACATCTGCGGTTGCAAAAATTATATCAAACAATTAGTGACAATCCGGGTTATCCCTAAATCAACTAACTTTTGCATATCCGATCGATCGTCCACCGTCCACGCCACAATGTCAACTCCCTGACTGCGGCTGGCTTCAATCAGTGCGGGGTTTTCCAGCAGAATACGGTACTGGCTGCTAATCAAATTATCGCGGTGCGCCACAGCTTGAGCCAATTGAGACTTGTACGCTTCCAGATTAGCAACGATATGCCCGATCGCCAAATCATCACATATTTGGCGCACTTGTCCCAAAAATCCATCATTAAATGAAGTAATAACGCATTTCTCTTTGATTCCTGCATCGTTCAAAGTATTGACAAAACCGGCAACTTCTGAATCCGACCATTCGCAGTGCGGTTTGACATCAAAGTAAAGAAATTTATCAACATTTTTGAGGATACTCAGCGCTTCCTCTAATGTCGGAATCTTTTGTCCTAAAAATTCAGCGCTAAACCATTTACCTGTATCCAGTGTCTGCAATTGAGACAGATTTTTGTCCCTGACTTTACCGGAAACGCCTGTAATCCTTTCCAATGTTGCGTCGTGAAAAATCACTGGTACGCTGTCGGCGGATAGCTGGATGTCAAATTCGATCGAACTAGCGCCACGGGCGATCGCCTGTTCAAAAGAGAAGAGAGTGTTCTCAGGGGCGATCGACGAAAACCCCCGATGTGCAATAATTTCTAAATTCATTGTTTTAACCTGTTGTGTATCTAAGATCCTATCCACCGTCCCTGACGCCCATAATTTATCTGTAGGGTGCGCAGTGCGCACCTTACCAATATCATTTTTTACACCCTATTTTTGGCGCTTCAAACTCAACAAAATAAACTGAGTTTTCTGCGCTTCCTCAAAATTGTCATCGCTAACCAAAACTATACTTTGACTCCCGTCTGGTAAGCGCGGGCCCAGAGTCATTCCCTCTAAATTGTACAGCGGAATTCCCAGTTCGCTCAAGTCTAATAACAATTTCTTCCTCACAGGTTCGACCATTGCCGATCGCCCTTTAAAACTATTGATTCTCGAAGTATCTGTGGCCGCCCCAACCGCTACTTGATAAATCCTAGCGCTATATCCCGACAGCCCAAAAGAACGTTCTAAACTCAAAAACTGACCACCGCCGACAGTTACTAATTCTGTTAAACCGTTCAAAACAGTCATCGGAACTTGATCGAGGGTATAAAGTTGTTCTGAGACCAATTGTGCTGTTTGATCGACGATGATATAATGTAAAAGACGCAGTTTGCTTGCTTTTTCCGGGTCTAAATCTTGCATTAACGGCGCTTCGGTAGCCACAAACAAACGAAATGGATCGAGACCGCCCGGACTAAAAGTTTCTGGATCGATGCTTAAAGATTCAAAACCTAAATTGTCCTGGACTCCTTGCTGTTGTTCTTCATCGCTGGCGTCGGGAATGTAGCGCTTAGGAATCGGCAAATTTCCTCGCAATTTACCCGTTTTGATGTCGAATTCTCCGACAAAAGGAGGGATGCCAGCATGAGTTATGCCTTCACTAGCGACAAATACTGAGTTGCGCGGAGAAAGGGCGATGCCTTGAGGATTTATCGAATCCCAAGGGAAGGTTTCACCCTCTGCTTTTTTCAGGGAGGTAACGCCTTCAACGGCAACTTTTTTCAGGCGAATGTTGGCGGGATCGCTGGAAGTGAGGTCGAGTCGAAGACTGTAATATCTGGCGTCTCCATTTTCGCTTTTGTCGTCAGAAATAGCGTAAAAGCGATAAGCTTTGGAAGGGGCTGCGCTAATACCTTTCGGATCGTAGGTAATTCCTGACAAGCCGCCGACTGGTGTTCCTTCATAAGTGATTTTGGGCAATTGGTACTCGCCCAAAAAGTTGAGAGACATTTCAGGAAAAGAACGGTCTCTAGCAAGTGCGGGAGGAGCGGCGCAAGCTGTGCCAACAGTTAATATAATTAGGGCTAAACTGAATAAGCGTAAAATACGTTGGCGAAGCCCGCCCCTACGGGGGCTACGCCAACGAAGAGGATCGCCCAACGCCTTCAACTGCAAATAATTGCTGAGTGCGGTAAAAGTTTTTTTGCTGTTCTTGTTCAACTGTTGGTTTTTGTGCCATCTTTGTGACATAATTTATACCGTTTTGTATGATATGCAAAACTTGATGTTTCGAGAAGGGATGCCGAATCGCGGCAACCAAATTTTGATGATCAGAAGTTCTGTCCCTATTGGCTGTTTGCTTTTCTGGCTGTGTGCTGGTTCGATTGCTAGCGCCCAAACTAATCCAGCAGGCTTGGATCAATTTTCTCCTAATCCTTTAGAAATTACCACACCCGATCCCCTAACTCCCGCTAATGAATCTTTGAGCAGCACTCAGCGGGACGAACTGACAGCGGCTTTGGATCGGTTAAACTTAGAAGCAGCGACTAAACTGCAAGCTGGAGACGGGGCTGGTGCTTTTGATATTTGGTTCCGAGAATTGCGGTTGCGCCGGTATCTTGGCCCAGCGGCGGAAATTGCTGCTTTGAGTCGGGTGGGAAGTGTTGCTTGGAGTAGCAGTAAAAACCTGGAACTACAGCTTATTACCAAACGGCTGCAAGCAATTCAAAAACAAGTACGATCGCAAGTACCGATGAATACTGAGTTGCTTCCCACCTTGGCTGCTGCTTTTGGGCAGGTGCGTGCTAAAGGCCCGACTGTAGAAGTTTACCAAGAAATTCTTGACAATGCGCGCAAAAACCAAGATATATTGGCTCAAGGTCAGCTTTTAAAGGCGATCGGGCAAATCCACATCAATTGGTTGAGCTACGATAAAGCTGCTCCCGTGTATGAAGAATTAGCAACTTTAATTCAGGAAAACCGCGCTTTATTTGCTGCTAATTCTGTTGTGCCAAATTCTGTTTTATCGGCGGGAAACGGTGCACCGCCACAGCCTGTAACTCCTCCAACTGAAGTAGAAACCCTGAGACAGTTGGCTTACGTTTACCAGCAGTCGAAACAACCGCTAAAGGCGATCGCAGCTAGGGAAAAATTAGCATCGGTATATCTTAACCTCCAAAATCCTAGTGCGATACCACCGCTCAAAATTGCGATCGCTACTGATTACCAAACATTAGGTCAAATCAATTTAGCAGCTCAATACTATCAGGAAGCTTACAATTTAGCCGTTCCCATTCAACAATACGCTCAAGCCAGCGAAGCTTTGGATAAATTAGCATTGCTTTACCGATCGCAAAAGCAGTGGGAGCCGACTTTGCGGATTTATCAAATGCAGTTGCTGCTAGAAGAACGGGCTTACAATTTCTACGGATTGATGAACGTTTACGACAATCTCGGTCAAGTTTACCAGGAGATGACCGATTACAAAAAAGCTTTGGAAGTTTATCAAAAAGGGTTAGAAGTCGCTAAAAGGTTGGGACACCGACAGGAGTATTTTGACAAGAAAATTGACAAAGTTAACAAGCAATTGCAAAGGACTTCGTAGCTGTCAGCAGACAATAGTGCCAATTTGCCATCCGAGTAATTTATATGCAGTAAGGTGCGCACTGCGCACCCTACAAAACTACTTTTGACTGGCGGTAGGTTTCTCGCAAAATAGAATAATAAACTACATCTGTTTCGTAATAACGAGCATTTTTTTCATATTTCATACCAACTTTCTGGATCACCCGCTGGGAGGCGATATTTTCCGGGCGGGCGATCGCAACTATTCTCTCAAGCTGTAATATGTCAAATCCATAGTTTAGACTCGCAAAAGATGCTTCTGTGACTAATCCTTGATTCCAGTAAACTTTGTCGATCGCATAGCCAAGCTCAACTTCCGGTGTTTTGTCCAGAAAAGCAAGTCCGCAGCGGCCAATCATTTTACCGTCTATTTTATGTACTAAAGCCCACATTCCAAAGTTGTTTTGTTCCCAACGTTTGAGCATAGCATGAATGGCACTTTCTGTTTCTTCTCTAGTTCTAACTCCTGTCAAGTATTTCGTTATTTCTGGATCGCTGTAGATGCGAGACAAATCGTCTAAGTCGTTTGGCGTAAATTGTCTCAGATACAATCTTGCTGTTTCTATTTCTTGCATGACGGACAATATAACTTCTACCACTAGATTGTAATACGAGTTTTGTCTGGCTACAAACATTTTGGTTGCGTTTCGTTCCTCAACCCAACCTACTGTTTGCTGATATTCATGCAAAATATTGATTCTCTTTGTTACAATAATCACTTAGATATTATATTGTACAGCTTTTGCCATCAATGACTATTTCCCCACCAGTAGCAGAGACCAAAAACCAACCCCCCCGCGAAACAGACTGGGGGTTATTCATGAGGTTGGCATCTTACGCAACCCGCAGCAAACGCTTGCTGATTATTTCGATCGTGCTATTAGTACCGCTAGCAGTCTCAGGAGCAGTTCAACCGATTCTCATCGGACAGGCAATTTCGGTAATTCGAGCGGAACCTACCTATGAATTCTTGCGGGGATTGCCTTTATCTGCTGCATTAAATGTTTTGGCAGTTTTGCTGATGCTAACTATAACATTTAGATTGGCACTGCAATCAGTTCAAGGCTATTTAGTCACCAAAGTAGGGCAAATAATTACTACAGATATTAGAAATGATTTGTTCGCCCACGTCACATCCCTAGCAGTGAGATTTTTCGATCGCACTCCTGTAGGCAGATTGATGACTCGCCTCACCAGTGATGTCGAGGCTTTGGGTGAGGTTTTCTCTTCTGGTGCGATCGGTATTGTCAGCGATTTATTTTCAATTTTAGTAATTGCCATTTTCATGTTTACCATGCAGTGGCAACTCGCTTTAATGTTGGTGCTGATGATGATTCCGATTAGCGCATTAATCGTTTATTTTCAGTATCAATTTCGGGTAGCAAATTACACTACCAGAGAAGAACTCTCCGATCTGAACTCACAACTGCAAGAAAACCTGACTGGTATTGGTGTAGTGCAGCTATTCCGCCGCGAAAGATTCAACTCAGAATTATTTAGCGTCACCAATAAACGCTACATTAAAGCAGTTGATAAAACTATTTTTTACGACTCCGCCGTATCTGCGACATTAGAATGGATTGCTTTAGTGGCGATTGCAGCCGTTTTGTGGCTGGGCGGTCAAAAGCTGCTGCAAGGTACTCTTAACTTTGGTACTCTATCGGCATTTATTTTATTTGCTCAGCGTCTCTTCGATCCGCTGCGGCAATTTGCTGAGAAATTTACCGCCATTCAAGCCGGATTTACTGCTATAGAACGGATTAGCGATATCCTTAATGAACCGATCGAAATTAAAGATCCAACTAGGGAAGAACAGGAAGAAGGAAAACGGAAGCAAGCAGCAGGAAGAAGTCAAAGAGAAGCAGGAATAAATCAATATTATGCGGGTGAATCCGAATCGGGAGAAATCCAATTTGACAATGTGTGGTTTGCTTACAAAGAGAACGAATACGTCCTGGAAAATCTCAATTTTACGATCAAATCCGGCGAAAAAGTAGCATTAGTCGGCCCCACCGGTGCGGGAAAAAGTTCGATCGTCCGTCTCCTGTGCCGCCTTTACGAGCCCACGCGAGGACGGATTTTGGTCGATCGTGTCGATATTCGCGATTTGCCTCAAGCAGAATTGCGCAAGCACGTAGGTGTGATTATTCAAGATGGTTTTCTATTTGCTGGCGATGTGAAAAGCAATATTAGTTTGGGCGAAAATTACTCAATCGAGGAAATTCAAGCAGCAGCAGAAAAGACTAATGTTGCGCGTTTAATCGAACAGTTGCCGCAAGGTTATGATACGCAATTGCGGGAACGGGGAACCAATCTTTCGGGGGGACAAAAGCAGTTATTAGCGTTTGCTCGCGCGGCCATTCGCAATCCCAGTATTTTAGTTCTAGACGAGGCAACTGCTAGTTTGGACGTGGGTACGGAAGCTTTAATTCAAGAAGCTCTGGAGCGTTTGATGGCGGACAGAACGGCTATAATCATTGCCCACAGGCTTTCGACTATCCGAAATGTCGATCGTATTTTGGTGCTCAAACGCGGGCAGTTAGTAGAGTCTGGCAGTCACGAAGAATTGTTGCAGCTAGAAGGTTTATATGCCAGTTTGTACAAGCTGCAAATGCTGGGAAGTTAGACAGTTGACAATTGACAGTTGACAGTTGACAGAATTGACGCTCTCCGGCGGCAGGCCGGCGAACTTCTGCGACCTCGGCGGCGGTGGCGACGCTGAGGGCGTGGTCGATGCGCTCGAGGTGATCACGAAGGATCCGCAGGTGAAGTCGATCTTCTTCAACATCTTCGGCGGAATCACGCGCTGCGACGAGGTCGCGCGCGGGATCCTGACTGCGCTCGATCGGATGGGCCTCGAGCTCCCGCTCGTCGTGCGGCTCGACGGCACGAACGCGGAGGAGGGCAGGAAGGTCCTGGCCGACGCCGCGCCTGAGGGCCTCCACGTCGAGGCGACGATGCTGGACGGCGCGCGGCGGGCTGTGGAGCTTTCACGATGAGCGACGTCTGGTCGAAGCGGGCCGACGCG
>JANNOR010000318.1:0-44902 GCA_031399265.1 Cyanobacteria bacterium SOY_34_metabat_3
GCCCCTACGAGTATATTTGCAAAAATGGGATGCTCCCGGTGCGTCGCTATGAGAGAGATTGTCGATTTTATTTGTGGATTTTGGATGGCGACGCACCCTACGTTTTGCTAAAAATCAATAGTCAAAGGAGCTCTGGGAAACGGAATTACATCCCGAATATTGCCCATTCCCGTCATAAACTGCACCAGCCGTTCAAACCCCAAACCAAAGCCAGCATGAGGTACAGTACCGTAGCGGCGCAAATCCAAATACCACCACAATTCCTCTTTATTCATCCCCTGAGCTTCCATGCGTCTCTCCAACACATCCAGCCGTTCTTCCCGCTGGGAACCGCCGATGATTTCCCCAAGTTTAGGAGCCAAAATATCCATTGCTCGCACGGTTTTTTCGTCATCGTTTAAACGCATATAAAATGCTTTAATTCCGACGGGATAATCGCTGACTATTGTCGGTTTTTTAAACAAATCCTCAGCCAAATAGCGCTCGTGTTCCGACTGCAAATCCAAACCCCAACTTACCGGAAAGTCAAACTTTTTGTCTGCTTTTTCCAAAAGGGCGATCGCCTCTGTGTAAGTAATTCGCTCAAATTGGTTGTTAATGATATTTTCCGCAGTCGCCAAAACAGTCTTGTCAATGCGCTCGTTAAAAAACTCCATATCTTCCGGGCAATGCTCCAAAACGTACTTAAAGATGTACTTTAAAAACGCCTCAGCCAAATCCATATTTCCCAGCAAATCGCAGAAAGCCATCTCCGGTTCAATCATCCAAAACTCAGCCAAATGTCGCGAAGTATTAGAATTTTCCGCTCGAAAAGTCGGGCCAAAAGTGTAAACATTTCCGAAAGCCAGCGCCATGATTTCTGCTTCCAACTGACCGCTAACTGTCAGATAAGCGCGCTTCCCAAAAAAGTCTTTCGCATAATCAACTTCTTGGGAATCAGTGCGCGGGATATTTTTCAAATCAAAGTTAGTAACAGCGAACATTTCCCCTGCACCTTCGCAGTCGCTAGCAGCAATAATCGGAGTATGAACCCACAAGAACCCGCGTTCTTGAAAAAATTGGTGTATGGCTGCGGAACAAGCGTTGCGAACCCGAAAAACAGCACCGTGGGTGTTGGTGCGAGGCCGCAAATGTGCGATCGTCCGCAAGAACTCCAACGAATGGCGCTTCTTTTGCAACGGATAAGTTTGCGGATCGGCATCGCCGTAAACTTGAACTGCGGATGCTTTTAATTCAATTCGTTGTCCCTTCGCCGGAGACGCTACCAACACTCCCGACACTTCTAAAGATGCACCTGTATTTAATTGTTTAAGTACATTTTCAAAATCTGGCAGATCGGCATTGATGACTACTTGTAAATTAGCCATCGCCGAACCGTCGTTGACTTCGACAAAGGCAAATTCTTTCAATTCGCGCTTAGTGCGAACCCAGCCTTGAACAGTTACGGTTTCGTCAGGTTCACCAGCCCGCAAAATTGCTGCAATTCGTTGATTAGTCATATTCACTCCCGTTTATTTAATATTTTGTACCACAATCCTCTCTTTTCTCTTCCTCTGCGCCCTCTGCGCCCTCTGCGGTTAAAAAAATCCAAAACTATCCCGTATAGGATTTCAAAATCCAACCAAGCAAAATACCGAGTCCCCCAAAGCGAACCGCTTGCCAAAAAGGTTGTTTTATGCTTCCCCAAGAAAACAGACTGCTTTCTAAATTTAACTCGATCGTTTCCAATTCTTGCTCAATTTCCCGCAATTCTTTCTTCAGTTGCGGCAGAGGATTTTGGCGCACAGATTCGCGGACATCTTCCCGCCGATTGCCGAGTTCGGCTTGGCGCAGGCGATCGACCTGAATTTGAGTGTAGCGTTCTTTGACTGCCGCGAGCGATCGCTCCACAGTTTCCAGCGCTACAACAAACTCACTTTCATCTCTCGGTGTATCTGGATTTAATTCTGACGGCTGTTGAGGCATTTCGATCGGCAAACCTGACAATAATTCAAAAAACCAATTTACAATTTAGTTGTTATTATGTGCAGTATATTTTGTAAATTCAAAAACAGCAGGCAAATTGCTATAATTTTTACCCATGCTGGAAACTAAACAAACTGTCAACCTCAATGACCTTAGCACAGTAGAACTAGCCCAAGCTCTAGCTGCTCGTCTCGCGATCGCCGAAAAAGATTGGCATCGCCTCAAAGCAAACCGTTCTGCCCGGGCCTGCGAGCAAGCCGCAGCCGCTTTGGTCTTTTTGCTCAAAAAACAGCCCGAAGAAGCTCTCCCGCGATTGAATCAAGCCGCAGGATGGTTAGATCGATCGATCTCTGCTCCTCCCTGTCCTACCCACGGCAAATAATTTTGAGTTTAGATCTATCTAAAGATTTGATTCGTCGCTAAAAACTTAAACCATCGCGCTGCCAAATTGCAGCGCGATGGTGAGTAAAAAAAGTTTAGATATTTTTGACTCAAAACTAACATTTGGTAGTATTATCAACTATCAATACACAGAGCTTGCAAATCATCGTTGCCCGATCGAACCGGGAAATGAAAAATTTGAGTATGTGTTTGAGGTTGACAATAGGACCAAACAGCAGTTCTAGCGTAAGCGAGGTAGTCGGTAGCGACTCGGAATTTCTTTGCACAGTCGTAACTCTGTACCTTGGGAATTCCACTCTACCCGATCGAATATTTGGTAAAGAATAAACAGTCCCCTACCGCATTCTTGTTCAACATGGGGGAGTGCAGAGTTATCTGCCACATCACTATCGCAATTATCGGTATCAAGGTCGCAACTGCAAGGGGCCTTAAAGCCAGAACCTTCATCCGATATCACCCACCAATATTGGTTTTGGACGATCGAAAAACGGACTCCAACAGTTTTAGCGGGGTCTAACTTGTTTCCATGCTTAGCAGCATTTACCAAAGCTTCTTGAAGCCCCAACCGCAATTCTGCTTGCCAGCGATCCGGAACCTCTGCTAGGAGCAGATCCAAAACAGGACAAAGGTATAGAGTAGAAGCGAAGCTAATCGTAATCCAATTGCGTCCGACCGGACGGGTTGAAATAGCAATCACTCAGAAAACTCCCTAACTTTCAGGTGGATAAACTTCACACCCTGCATAAGTTGGCTCCCTAGTATTCAAAATCCTAATTAATTGAGCGCCGCAGCTCTACTTCTATCTTAGAGTATTAAAGCAGTTAAGAAAAGCTAGCAACGTCACAAAATATTCTGCAATTCTCAGAAACTGCTGCCGGGAAACTCAGTAATTGTACTTATAAGTTTCACTTGCTGCCAGATTTTGATGCCGACTTTTCCGAATGCGCCCGCCCTTGGCCCCTGCATCCTCAAGCCGTCAACAATTCCCCAAAAAATCGATCCCCACCTTGAAAAGAGCGGAAATATCTGTTAAAAAGTCGATCCCTTGACTCCTAGCCAATGGGGAGCGGCCATCCGCCCCGAAGCTTTTCGCCGATCGCCCCTGAGTGCGCTTTGACCATCGAACAGCAAAATCATCATACCTACGTATGTTGCCGCCGAGAGCCGATATATGTCCCCAATGCCGGGGGTCACACTGGGGCTACCCTTACCAAACTCAATATTAGTTACAAAACTTATCGCGCATTCAGGGGAATCGGGCGATCGCCCAAAACAGCCCAAATTGACGCATCCTCTGCGGGCGTTGCTCCAAGGCGCTTGCCAAACTTTATAAATCTGAACGTCGCGATACAATAGTTAAAGTAAATAATTATTTCTTTACATCATGCAAACAACCCCAGCCATCACCGCAGCCCCCATTCCCGGCACTTACTGGCAGTGGCGGGGCCATTCAGTGTACTACGTTCGAGCGGGCGATCGGCATCCCGAACACCCTCCCCTGCTGTTAATTCACGGTTTTGGAGCCTCCACAGACCACTGGCGCAAAAATATCAGCAGGCTGAGCAAAGACTTTGAAGTGTGGGCGATCGACCTTTTGGGATTCGGGCGATCGGCAAAACCCGAAATCGAATACAGCGGCGACCTCTGGCGCGACCAACTCCACGACTTCATCACCGAAGTCATCGGTCGGCCCGCCGTACTCGCCGGCAACTCCCTCGGAGGCTACTCCGCCTTGTGCGTAGCAGCCCAGCGTCCAGAATCGGCGGCCGGACTGATCTTAATCAACAGCGCCGGGCCCTTCAGCGAAACCCAGCCCGCACCCGAAGCCCCACCCTTGCAAAAAGCCATATCTGCGGTAGCTAAAACCTTATTTCAGCAAGACTGGGCAAGTTTTCTGCTGTTCCAGTACGTGCGCCAGCGATCGACAATTCGGAAAACCCTCGAAAAAGTTTATCTAGACCAAAGCGCCGTCACAGACCAATTAGTAGAAGAAATTTATCAACCCTCCTGCGATACCGGTGCCCCCAAAGTATTCGCCTCCGTATTCCGAACACCCCAAGGCGAAAAAATCGACGTATTGCTGAGTCAATTAACCTGCGGGCTGCTAATGCTGTGGGGAGAAGGCGATCCGTGGATGAATTCCACAGACAGAAGCGCCAAATTTCGCAAACACTATCCGCAGTTGACCGAACACTTTATCAAAGCCGGTCACTGTCCCCACGACGAAGTACCAGAACAGGTAAACGAACTGATTCGCACATGGATAATTGACTAGGGCATGGGGCATAGGGCATGGGGCATGGGGCATGGGGCATGGGGCATAGGGCATGGGGCATGGGGCATGGGGCATGGGGCATGGGGCATGGGTTATTGGTTATTAGAACCAACAAATAACCAATAACCAATGACTACTGACTACTGACTACTGACTAATGACTGATGACTTCATTTAACTTTCTGGTTAATCTCAACTCAAACATTCTGAGGAGACCGAAACTATGACCGGCAAAAAGACTCGCCGCAATTTTATATTGAGCAGTATAGCTGTTGCCAGCGGCATTGCAGGGGCTAACGCGATCGACCTGCACGATGGAGAAATCGCAGCCGCACCCAACAACCGGGCGGCCGCCACAGTCAAAATGCCAGAACGACTGTTAGGCAAAACAGGCGTGAAAGTGCCGATTTTCGGTTTGGGAGGGGCCGGACAAACACCACTGTCGCAGCAGGGAAGAGAAGCAGAAGCGGCGGCGCAAATTGAACGCGCGATCGAACTCGGCATCCGCTATTTTGACACTGCCGCCGACTACGGGCCCAGCGAAGCAAACTTAGGCAAAGTTTTGCCAAAATACCGATCGCGCCTGTTCTTGGCCACAAAAACCGCCGCCAGAGACAGAGACGGCGCGTGGAGAGACTTAGAACGATCGCTCAAAAGACTGAAAACCGATCGCCTCGATTTGTGGCAGTTACATCATGTCTCATTCCAAGCAGAATTAGACCAAATTTTCAGCGCCAAAGGAGCAATCAAGGCGATCGAAGAAGCCAAACAGCAAAAAATCATTCGTTTTTCTGGGATTACCGGACACCACGAACCAGCGATTATCGCCGCCGGCTTGCAGCGCTATCCTTTTGACACAACATTAATCTGCCTCAACGCCGCCGAAAAACACCATCCCCGCTCTTTTTTAGCCAACGCTTTACCAATTGCCAAAGCCAAAAACACCGGCGTCATCGCCATGAAAGTACCGGCTTACGGCAAATTATTTCAGAATGGTGTTTTAGATGGAATGCACCAAGCAATGGGCTACACGCTTTCACTTCCCGGCGTGCACTGCTGCGTCATCGCCGCCGACAATGTAAAACAATTAGAAGAAAACTTCAAAGCCGCCTTAGCATTCAAACCGCTGAGCCAGGCACAAATGGCAGCAATTGAGAAGCGAACTGCTGCTGCTTGGCAAGAAAATACATTTTTCCGACAGTGGACTTAGCGGCGAATTTCCCAAGGTCGATCGACCTTGCGAACCCCTCAAAACTCCTCAGATCGAAAAACCAGGCAACACGATTTCGTCACCTGGTTTCATAGCACAAATAATGCACTTTGTCAACAGCAAAAAGTTACTTTTTTTTCTGTTTGGCCCGATCTAACCGCCTGCGATCGCGCCACTCAACCGCCGTCAAATACGCGACCCCGCCAGTCACGGTTATCAGCAGTACAAAGGCCACTAAAACGAGAATATTAGCAATCGAAAATTCCACAAACCCTCTGCCTCTGATTTTACATTTTCTACTTTCGATCTTAGATTAAAAATGTTAACAATTAACAGTTGAATGTTGACGGCTAACTGTTAACTGTTAACACTGCATTCAAACTGCTGGCAACTCTGACAAAATTGTAAACCTCACGTGATTAATTGCCAGACTCCCCACAGAAACATCCTCCTTCTTCAAAGGTAGACCCCCGCTCGTGAGACTTTGAAACCGCACTCCCTTGCCAATTTCGACATGATACCAAGCCAAACCCATAAAAAAGCGCAAAGGATAAGGGCCTTTGTCTTGAATATCATCAGGATTAGATTCCATCGGCACCCAGCCAAAACCCGGAATGTAAAACTCCAGCCAAACGTGATTGAAATCCGGTTCCAGCGGCAAACCTTTTCTGTCAGCAAAAGCCGGACACTTGTAGCGCCCGATCGTGCGGCAAGCAATACCGTTCAACCTTGCCAAAGCCAACAGCAACCCCACGTACTCGCCGCAAGAACCGATGCCGCGGCGCAGTACAATATCGGGAGTGTCAATGTGAGGCCTGATGCCGTAAGAAAGTTGGTCGTAAACAAAATTGCGAATGCTCAGCAACTTCCTCAGAATATTAGTTTCTGTGCCAATAGATGCCACAGCAGCCGATCGCACGATCTCCGTATCCATCGCTAAATTATCATTGTCCACCAAATACTTAGCTGCAAACTCCGGCGACAGTTGCGGAATCTTTTCGACCTCCCGGGGCGACAACTGATACTTAATCGATCGAACTTCTAACAAAGCCTTCCAGCCAAAAATTCGGCGTTCCCCAGCCTGTAGCCGATCGAACTTAAACACCGCCACCCGTTCTCCTTCCTGAATTTCCTCAGTAAAAGGCATCCCGATGGGCGTAATTTTCCTGACCTTTTGCCGATCGGTTTCCGAAGGTAAAGCAATCCGCCACTCCAAATTATCGATTTCTACCTCATCCAGAGGAGAAAGTTCCTCCACATAAGACATTTCCATCAAAAAACCGTTTGACAGAGCGTAGTTTTCGGCTTCATTGAAGTGAAAATGCAAAGGGTGAATAAAAGTGCGATCGCGCTTCGTCAACTGAAAAGGATCTTCGGCATTCGGGTCATCCCGGATGTAAAGTTCATCCCCAGCATAAGCCACGTATAAAACCTCCTCTCCAGTCTCAGAATCCTTGTGAAAAGCTAAACCAGAAGGCCACTCAAAGGGAGTCAGAACGCTAAATTTAATCTCTCCTGTTGCCCGTTCCAAACAGTAAACAGTTTGCTCTGTCTTATCGCAAACCCAAATTTCTTCATCCCGAACAGTGATATTTTCTACCCCAATACCTGGAGCGTAAAACCGAGTAATTTCCCGACCGGTTTTCACATCAAAAACCAGAATATATCCCAATCTCTGGCAAGTCACATAAAGCGTAGATTTCCAAACTGCAATCCCGTCAGCGGGATAAGAAAGCGAAACAAAATGTTCCGGCTTGAGTTCAGTTATCGCCCCGTCCCGAATTGCGCCCGGACAGCAACAAATATCCTCATCCCGCGCAAACCAGAGAGTATCTTCCGAAATAGCCAGCCCGGTTGCGCCCGCAAACTTAGCCGTTTGATGAGGATTCAAGACAGTAGTGTTGTCAGTTTCTCGATCGATCTCCAATAGCAGCCCTTCGGCGCGATCGACCGCGAACAACCTATTTCCTAAAAAAGCAATGCCGTGCAGTGCCAAGACTCCGATCGGTCTTACCATCCGCAGCCCCGAAGGCTGTTTGTCCGAGACAACTGGTGAATCGAGATTCATGCTAATTTTTTTGCCGGTATTGTACAGAAAGCCTGATTTGTAATTTGTAGCCGATCGCTTGAGGTTCACCAGCACAATTGCCGAGGTTCCCGATATCCAGGACTGACGCATCAACCGAGTTTTTTTACGAAAAGACGCGTTGCAGCCTCTTGCCAGAGTTAAAAAACCCGGAATATTAGTCTTTCTCAAAGTGGGGTTGAACTTGTTCAACCCAACCTGCTGCCGTGAATTCAAGTAAGTATAACTACTAAGCTACCCCTGAAAAATGAGACACAGAATTCCATATTTCTCAGAGCAGCCAAACTAATCGTATCTGCCCAAAGATATAAATTAAGTACAACAGATTACTAGATCCGTCAAAACCTTGGGTAGAATAAAACCGTGCGATCGAGTTCCTAAGTTCATCAAAAGGCAGGTTCGTCATGGCTTGGAAGTCTGCTCTAAACACCGGTACAGTTTCCTTAATTCTGTCTTTACAGGCAGTTGCAGCCGGTAGTTTCTCAATACCGGCTCTTGCTCTCAACAGCCCCGCAAACAGCGTCCGCAGCCCCAATCCACCGCAGTTACCCCTCAACTGGCAAACAGTTCGACCCCCGGGAAAAACCGGAAGCAGACCGAGCAGCCAGCAACCGGGAGCCACATGGAATAACTTTCAACCGCCGGAGCAGGGAGTACCGGGAAGGCGGGAAGGGGGAGGAACCCGCGGGTTAGTCTGCCCCACTGCCATAACTGCCTTGATTCCGCAATCAACTATGGGGCAAACAATATCAGCAAAGCCGACATTTTTCTACTACCTTCCGGTAGCCATCGACAAAAAAGTTCAGTTTGAGTTAGCAGACGAAAGGGACAAAACAGTATACAAAAAAAGTTTTCGGATGGTAACTAGCCGTGCTGGCGTCGTTAGCGTCAGCCTCGGCTCCGACGGCAACTCGCCAGCCCTGGAAGTTGGTAAAAACTATCAATGGTACTTGACGATCGAATGCAACCCAAAGAACTATCAGGATGATGTTCTCGTTTCGGGGTGGATCAATCGCACCACACTGGCCCCAACCGTGAAAACAGAGTTGGATCGATCGCCCTCCCGTCGCGCCCAGCTTCGCATCTTCGCCCAACAAGGTCTCTGGTACGAATACCTGGCAACCCTAGCTCAACTGCGCATAGAGTCTCCCAGCGATGCTAGTTTAGCGAGCGAGTGGTCGGAAGTCTTGAGTTCAGTCGAGCTGGGCAAAATCGCCCAAGAACCATTAATCCCAAGTGAACTGACACCGATAACCAGAAAATAATTCGATGGGCGCAGCAAGTACAAAAAACCAGGTTTCGGGCGTCATCTTTGGCAGCGCCACAGACGGTTTTGGTGGCGTTGCGGGTTTTTGGGTCGATCGTCGTCTCAAATAGAACAACCGCCCTGACGGTTAGGAGGTTCTTAATTACTAAAACCCTTGATGTTATTGCTTCTTGCTTCTGTCCTAGATAATATCAGCCTTCTTCTTCCTTTCTGGTATAAATTAAAATTTTTCTGAAGAGAGAGCAGTTCGGCTTTTAGCCTTTTGAAAGCCGGACTGTTAAAATTTTTATATTCGGCGCTGCTGATGGGACGGTATGATTTCGGGCAGATCCCCTACTTCTGAATCACGCTTTAAAAGCGTCAAAATCGCCAGTGGCAACAAAGAAGTTCGGGATTTGGTTTGTCTTGACCTGCGTACGATAGCCAATACCCGATCGTCAAATTGCGCCCAATACTAAATGGTAAACTGGCAGAGTCAAGCAGCAGACAAACTAATTTTACAGAAATTATTAATTATGCGCCCGAGTGCAAATATTGCAATATTTCGGTTGGGGATTTCACTTCTAACTGCGCTCCCGATCGCTTGCTTTCATACCAATAAAGCTATATCCCAAACGGACAATATTCATCAGTTGCCCGCCACCGCTGACAACTCAGCAGACATAGGCAACGAAATATTAAGACTGCAAAAACTCTCGATCGAGCAAGATGAAACTGCAACAAACTTATATCAGCTTCCCGATTCGATCGAGACCAACCCCGAACCAGAAACACGATCGAACCAGGCCGCAAACAAGCTTTCTGCCTGTTCCAAAATCGATGAAACTGCTTGTGGTGCCGGCTCCCAGCCCGAACTGCAAAATCTGGTTGACAACCAGCCCCAATGTCAGAACCAGTTACAATGCAATGTTTTAGCTCAGAATCCACAAACTGCGCCTCCAAACCTGCCACCGCCGCCGACTCAACCAGATCCAAATCGCGATCGATTTCTGCAACCAGCCCCGCAGCCGGTCGATCGACCTCCACAAGCGCCGCCAACAATTGCGCCCCAACCGCCGTCGCCAGTTCCCCAACCGCTGCCGGATACCCCAATTTCGATTCAGAAAATTCAAGTAATTGGCAGCACAATTTTAAGCCAAGATGAAATTAATGCATTAGTCAAGCCGTTAGAGGGTCGTTCTGCCACCCTAGAACAGCTCAAACAAATCGCCGACAAAATTACCGAAATTTACCTCAATCGCGGCTACATCACTTCGAGAGCCGTCTTGCCACCTCAAACGATCGCAGCAGGCATGGTCCAAATTCAAGTTATCGAAGGCAAGCTGAGCCGAATTGACGTAGAAGGAACTACAAGATTGCATAAAAATTACATCCGCAGCCGCATTAGACTCGGTGCCGGAATACCTTTAAGCACAGCTTCAGTAGAAGATCAACTCCGGCTGCTGCGAGTCGATCCTTTATTTAACAATGTAGAAGCCAGCTTGCGGGCAGGCGATAATGAAGGCGAGAGCATTCTGATCGTCCGAGTCTCCGAAGCTAATCCGTTTCAATCCAGTTTCAGCTTTGACAATTACTCGCCTCCGAGTGTCGGTTCCGAAAGATTGGGAGTTAGTTTGAGACACCGCAATATAACCGGAAATGGCGACGAACTTGCGGCTGCTTATTATCGATCGCTAGGTGATTCGGACGTGTTCGATTTCAGCTATCGCGTGCCGCTAAATGCGATGAACGGCACTTTGCAATTGAGGGCTGCGCCGAACCGCAACAGTATCGTACAAGCACCTTTTGACGCTTTCGACATTTCGGGAAAATCCCATTTATTTGAACTGAGTTACCGCCAGCCGCTGCGGAGAACGCCGATCGAAGAATTTGCCTTATCTGGCGGTATTACTTATCAGACAGGCAGAACTTTTCTCGCCGGCGAACCCTTTCCTTTTGGCATCGGCCCGGATGCTGGCGGTGTCACGACTACGACTGCGATCAAGCTGGGACAAGACTACATTCGGCGTGACCCGCAGGGTGCTTGGGCCGTGCGATCGCAATTTACGATCGGCACTAGCTTGTTCGATGCAACTCAAAACGAAGGTTCTGTTCCCGACGGACAATTTTTAAGTTGGCTGGGTCAAGTGCAGCGAGTACAGCGATTAAATGATAAACATTTATTAATTTTGCAGTCAGATTTGCAGTTGTCAGCTAATAGTTTGCTGCCTTCCCAGCAATTTGTAATTGGCGGCGGACAATCTTTGCGAGGCTACCGCCAAAATGCCCGTTCTGGCGATAACGGCTTCCGAGTTTCGATCGAGGATCGGATTACTTTGCAGCGGGATGCTTCGGGAAATCCCAAACTTCAATTAGCTCCTTTTTTGGATGCGGGTACGGTGTGGAACGTTGCGAACAATCCTAATAAATTAACCAATCAGAGATTTTTAGCAGGCGCGGGTTTGGGGCTAATCTGGGAACCGATACGGCGGGTTAACGTGCGCGTAGATTACGCCTTTCCTTTGGTGAGAATTAGCGATCGGGGCGACAATCTGCAAGATAACGGCATTTATTTCAACATCATTTATACGCCATGAGGAGAGAGTGGGGGAGAGTCGGAGATGAAGAAAATACAGCGTATTCCATGTTTGTGAAGTTTAGGGACACGGCAGTGCCGTGTCCAGGGAGGGGAACTAACGATAGGCTGGTGTACTTCATAAATGTGGAATCTGCTGTATTTCCTTCTTCCTTCTTCCTTCTTCCTTCTTCCTCCAACATCGGATATTAATCTCCGACTTCCCCGACAACCTCCGCAGCAGCCTGAGTTTCGAGCCAGAGTTTGAGCAGTAAGAGTTCTGCCCGATCGCCCAAAACAGTCGCAAACACCCCATCAGCGCCCTCAGACGCGCTTCCTATCCACGTTCCGCGCAGAGTCACCTCTACAAAATCAGCATCAGCAACACAAAGGGCGATCGCCTCGCACTCGTCTCGGCGGGCCTCAGATTCTAACAGAGAAAGCGCAGGCAAATTCGCGGGCAGCAAAAATGCCGCAGTGCTCGGTTCGACGCTGATACTCTGACCAACTCGCATAGCCAGCACAACTCGCAGCGCCACTAACTGTTCGGGAGATTGAGCCAAACGCTCTAGGTTAAAGCCCGTTTCAGTGTAAGTCAACTTCAACATATTGACAGCCCTAAATTTGAATTGAAAATTGAAAATTGAAAATTGGGAATTGGGAATTGGGAATAGGGAATAGGGCATTGGGCATTGGGCATGGAGCATTGGGAATCGGGCATTGGATAGATCGGAATGAAAAGTTGGTTATTCCGACCTAAAATCCTTTTCAATTACAGGACTGAATTAGCTATTACCAATTAGCTATTACCAATTACTAATGCCCTATCCCCAATGCCCGATGCCCGATGCCCGATGCCCTATTCCCCATTCCCCATTCCCTATTCCCCAATTTGGTATTCATGCCAAAACATTTCAGCAAAAGCAACAGTGGGGTGCATAGGAGCCTTTGGCTTAGTTCGCAGAGGCATTGCAGCTTCCGTGGGAGTTCGATCGCCCTTACGAGAATTGCACCGTTCGCAAGCCGTCACCACGTTGTCCCAAGTGTGCAATCCACCCTTCGATCGAGGCATGACGTGATCCAGCGTCAAACGTCGGTTGCTACCGCAGTATTGGCAAGAATGAGCATCGCGGCGCAGAACTTCCCGGCGATTCACCGGCGGCATTTTCCAAAGCCGTTCCCTATTGCCAAAAGTCAAGCGAATTTGTTCGGGTACGTGGATACTTATACTGGGCGATCGCACTAGCCAGCCGTTGCCAATGCTAAAATCCAGAGGTTCAGCCTTGCCTGTTACCAAAAGTACGATCGCCCGTTTGATGTTGATCCGGCTCATCGGTAGATAATTTTGAGAAAATACCACCACAGATTGCCTCAATACATCAGTTACTACGTTCACGGCTTGCTCCTCCTCATCAATTTAGGATTTTAGATTTGGGATTTCGGATTTTCGGTGCAACACCGACATTGGCTGAATCTGGTTTTTTGCCAGTTCCCCAAGTAGGTAAGAATTGCTCAAATATCCAATCAAATGCCCCCGCTTCTCTTACTTAGAAACGGGGGCCAGAAAAACTGCGTTCGTGCAAATTTTAATCCAGTGTTGGTACAGTCGTTTAGCTGTACCTCCCGCTTCGCGTATCTATGTGTGGCTGTGCCACTCGCAGACCATCCCGGCCTACCTCGTTGTAATTAATTTCTGCATTTTGTCCTAATCCACTATAACCGGGTTTATTTAGGCTTAGCCCTGCCCACGAGGTCGCTGTGACGGTAGTCAAACCCGTCATAAAGCCGTGCCGTGACGACTCTACCCGATTCCTGGGGCGATCGCACTTCAGTTGATAGGTGGAGTAGGTGGGGAGAAATTTCACAGCAGGCAGAAAGTAGTAAGAGAGCTTTAAATCTAGCTTTAAACATACTACACTGATATTACAGATATGTCCACCGTCACGGAGAAAAATTATGCATACCCTACCTAGAACCTCAACCACCGAAATGGAAGTCACCAGCATTCGATTGGAAAAAGAACTTAAGGAGAGACTCAAAGAGCTCGCGGGGAATCAAGGCTATCAAGCTTTGATTCGAGATTTGCTTTGGAATTATGTCCAGCAGAAGTCTGGAGAGTATCGTCAGATGTTTTGTCGATCGGATATTCGAGCCAGTATTAATGCCACAGCACAGCAGGAGGAACGCTGCGCGCTTACAGGAGAGTTGATTCGACCGGGCGGGCAGATGTTATTAGGGCTGACGATGCACGGCGAAATGGTGCCGCTGAGTATGGGGAGTATGGCTGGATAAACCAGTCTATCGAAAATTTGTGAGAGCGATCGGCCTGGAGTGAAAGCTCCGGGCCTTGGAGCGAGAAATGAGAATCCTGAGAGTGGTACACTTTCCATCGGGTGTGCTGACAAGAGAGTAAATTTGATGGAAATTAAAAGAATGCTGAAAACCCGCTACTGGAATGCTGCAAGTTCGATCGTCCTCATCGCACTAATTAACGGATGCGCCGCTACTCCATCCCCCGAACTTTCATCACCCTCTCCGGTTGCAGAAGCTTCCCCCTCATCGATTCCGGTAAATCAGCCATTAACAACCCCATTAACAGTCCCTACCAGCAACCCCGAAACCGCCACAAACACTAAAATTCAAGAATATCTCAACGGGTTGACATCCCAAGGTGATGCCAAAGAAAATCAAGGCATTTGGATGCAATCAGGCAATACTTTGCTAGCCAACCATCAAGGCACAACTCCTCTACCAGCAGCTTCAATTACCAAAGTCGCAACATCTTTAGTAGCCCTGCAACAATTCGGCCCCGAACATCAATTTATTACCTTAATTAGTACCAACGGCGGAATCAAAGACGGCGTATTAACAGGAGATTTATTTATTCAGGGTAGCGAAGATCCGTTGTTTGTGTGGGAAGAGGCGATCGTCCTCGGTAACGTCTTAAATCAAAAAGGCATCAAACGAATCACAGGCAGTTTAATAATTGTCGATAAATTCTACATGAACTTTGAATTAAATCCCCTGAAATCAGGAGAATTGCTCAAACAAGCATTGAACAGTCAAAGCTGGCCGACCGAAGCCGCAGCCCAATATCAAACATTACCTCCAAACACCCCAAAACCGCAAATCACAATTGATGGTAGTGTCAAAATCTACCAACAAGACCATCCCCCCACCGCGCAACCTTTAATCAAACATTATTCTTTGCCCCTCGCAGAACTGATCAAGAAAATGAATCAGTACAGCAACAATTTGATGGCAGATATGCTAGCCGATACCGTCGGCGGCGCTAAAATAGTCGCGCAAAAAGCAGCAGCAGCAACCGGAGTTCCCCCCGCAGAAATACAACTCGTCAACGGTTCCGGCCTCAGCGAAGAAAACCGCATTTCTCCCCGGGCTGCTTGCGCCTTATTCTTAGCCGTAGAACGCTACCTAAAACCTTACAACATGACAGTTGCTGATGTTTTGACTGTCGTTGGAAAAGACAAAGGCATACTTTCAGAACGGCCGCTGCCAAAATTAGCCGTCATCAAATCAGGAACATTGGATAATGTTAGTGCTTTAGGTGGAGCGCTGCCAACTCAAAAACAAGAAACAGTTTGGTTTGTAATTATGAATGGAGGCGCGAATGTCGAGACTTTTCGCACTCAACAAGAAGTTCTTTTGAAAGGCTTTTTGACTCAATGGGGAGCTGTTCAAGCCTCACCGCCCGAATTGACCGCAAATCCTGAGAGAATTAGTAAGGTTTCTCGCAGCGAAATAGTCAATTGATCGGGTTTGTAGCAATAGACTACAGCAGCGTAAGGTGCAGCGCACGCTACAAACATGAGTTATATTAATTCCGGTTGCATCGGAATTAATATCCGAAATCAGGACACGGCACTGCCGTGTCCCTACCGTGATTTATTGTAGGGACACGGCACTGCCGTGTCCTCTACATCATTCCGGCGCAACCGCAATTGATATTATTAGTTTAAATGAAGCTACCGTTCGATCGCACTCACCGCTTTTTCAACTATCGAGTTGCCCTTTTTCTCAGTATCGTCCCCATTTTCATCATCGGTTTAACTAGCGAATTTTACTCGGGCCCGGGACAAGAGTTTTTCAACGATTACTTTGGCGATTTCCTCTATCAAAGTTTCTTAATTCTGCTAATTATTTTCATATTTCCTGAACTTTCTCCCGCTAAAACTGCCTGGGTAGTGTTCATTTTTAACTGCATAATTGAATTGAGCCAACTGTGGAAACCTCCTTTCTTACAAGCTATTCGCGCTACCTTATTCGGGCGTTTGTTCCTCGGTAGCGGGTTTGCTTGGGAGGATTTTATTGGCTATATTTTGGGATGTATTCTCGGTTGGATTTTGGTGGTTTGGCTGAAGCATAAAAATACATAATCTGCTTTTTGAAGGCTAACCCCGATCGCGTTTGTAGTGAGGACTGAAGTCCTCATAAAAATTAGAGGACTTCAGTCCTCACTACAAACCTATTTAATTAGCTGTTTTTGCCCTAGCGACTATAATGCCGATCGCACTTTCGACTCTGCTAATATATCTGTGCAAGTCATAGGCAACCGTCACCTGTCCCGCCGGCGAAGCGTGAATTAAACCCATATTCCCGTCTGCATTCCGATACACAAAACCCGTGTGGGTGACATCCAACCCTTTAACATCCGTGGCTACTGCCACAATATCCCCTGGTTTTAACTGGGAATAAACTGTTTTTATCCGATTTGTGGGGATGTAATTAACAGTAGTTTTGGCTAAGTCTGCTTCGATGCCAACTCTGCACTGATAAGTTGCTTCATCCTTTGCCATTTGCGGGTAACTGCTGCGATGTTGGCTCATGAAATTTAGGGTTTTATTCATGGACACTCCGCCTAGTTTAGCGGTGATGTTTTCCACAGTTTGCCGTTTTTGATTGTCGTTAATCCATTCGGAAAAATAGTGCAGACGGCTGCAATAACCGTTCATTTTACCGTTTATATAGCGCTGTTCTTCTATGCGATTTACAAAGTTTTGATAGTCGTAATCTTGGACTGCTACGCCTCGGGCGATCGCCAGCACGGTTTCGACAAACAAAACGCAATCAAATTTATCTAAGGTGATAATCAACTTTTCTGTGCCGGATTTGTCCAGCAAACCCTCGGCGTAGGGTTTTCCTAGGAAATTATCGGCGATCGCCTGGACGATTTCTCCGATCGGGCGATCGGGCAAATTTTGTTTTTTTGCATACTGTACAATCTTTTCAAAACGTGCTATTTCTTCGGGTTGTACAGCGATTTCTCTCTCCGTATTATTTGAATCTGGTCGTCTCGCCAGCACATCCAGCAATTGGGAATAGGAAATTTCCGGTAAATTGTTGAATTCCCAAAACAAACTCGGGAAACTGGAAACAGTTTGCTGTTTTGTTGCTTCCCGATTTTCGATTTCTCCCGTCAACTGGGTTGCTACATCCGCGCTGCGTCGTTCTGTTTGTCGATCGACAACAGTCCCTGCAGCAGCTTGAGACTGAAATGCCCAAACATTAGGTATCAAATGATTATTCACGCCAGTTATAGCGAATCCTAAAACAGCCAGACTCCAAAAATTTTTCATGTTTTTTAAAGGATTTTGCTTCAACTCAGTGCTATCCTAAAAATTCTACAATTCTAAGAACTCTCAATCAGCCTAGCAGACCGATAAAATTGGCAACAGCGGATTCGATCGACACACTTGTCATTTAGACGCCGCCCCATTATAAACTGATTCTGCGAGTTTGATACCACACAACTGCAATGCAAGTAGACCGACGACGCCGCCCGCGCCCAACAATTGAACCCCGACGCCCAAGAGATCCCCGACGACGCGCCATCCGCGATCGTCCAAGGGTGCATCTCAGTTTTGCAAATATATTCGTAGCGGCAAAGTATTTTGGCAGTAAATCTCTGGTTTTCATTAACAAATTGCTTGCCAGAATGATTCTCGCTTTCAAAAGTGAGATGCACTCTCGTTCAATTGGGCCCCGACGCCAAAGCAGCAAGGGTGCAGTCCCATCTCGCCGCCGAGTCAGGACGAAATTTGCTAAGTTAAAATACCGTAATATCCTGTCCTTAATTGCTGGGGCGATCGCAATCCTTTGGATCTTCACGATACCCTTCAGAACTCGCCGTCTCCCAGAACCGCCTGTAATCCTACCTCAAGAGGCTTCGTCACCGCCGACGATTGAAACATCGGAAAATTTAGTCGATCGTCAAAACGAGCCTACTTTCAGCTACAACATCAAAACACCTTCGAGTCCAGTTTACTCTCAAGAATTGCAAGCTATTGTTGATGAAGCTGCGAAGATTGCAACCAGCAAAGGACTGTCCGCAGAACCGCTTTCAATTAGCTTACTTGATGTCAGCAATTCCAAAGCCCACAGCTTCGCCGGATATCAAAATCAAAATCTCAGATTTCCCGCTAGCGTCGCCAAATTATTTTGGATGGCAGCCTTTTACTCAGCCACAGAAAAAGGCATAATTACGCAGAGAGAATCTACCTTTAAAAATGACCTAGAACAAATGATTCGCATCTCCAACAACGATGCAGCTAGCCGGATTTTAGACAAAATAACAGATACACAATCTGGCGGACGGCTTGCAGGAGAAGAGTTGCAAACATGGCTGAAAAAGCGCAATCAAATTAACACATTTTTCCAGTCGGCAGGATACAATGATATTCGTATAACCACCAAAAATTATCCCATATACTATTTAAGGCAAGAACAGCCGATCGGTCGCGACTTGCAATTGCGGGGCGATCCTTCTCAGCCAATTCGCAATCAAGTAACTACCGATCAAGCCGCTAGATTAATCTATGAAATCTATACTAGACAAGCGGTTTCTAGCATCGCTAGCCGCAAAATGGCTTACTTGCTGACTAGAGATTTAGACCCCAAGGCTTGGAAAAATGACCCTAGCAACTCGATACAAGGATTTCTTGGCGAATCTTTACCAACTAATATTTATTTTGGTTCCAAAGTTGGCTATACTTCCAAATCCCGCAGCGAAGCGGCTTTTGTCAGAACTTTAGACGATCGAGCGATTTATATCTTAGTCGTTTTCGCAGACGATCCGGCCTATGCCAAGGATGAAACAGTATTTCCGGCAATTTCCCGATACGTGTTCGATCGGCTCAACGCTCGCGGGCCCAGCAATTAGGGTTGATATTAATATTACCCGAAATCAGGACACGGCAGTGCCGTTTCCCTACAATTAATCTGGCGTAGGGACACGGCACTGCCGTGTCCTCTATATCATTCCAGCAAAGCCGGAATTGACATGATCAGGTTTGAAAATAGCTGAAGCGTGACTACTAACCTGATTAATCAGTTTACAGTCACCAACTCAGTCCTTTATTATCGGCTGATAATTATTTAACTGGGGCGAAAGGATTCGAACCTCTGAATGGCTGGACCAAAACCAGCTGCCTTACCACTTGGCGACGCCCCAACGTCTCAACATTTATCATAATAACACCGATACCAGGGAATCTGTCAAGCACTTTGACAATAAAATTTAAAATGTGTTTTTAAGACCGATCGCCCGCAGATTTATTTTTTGACAGCAGCGGGTCGAGCCAGCGGGATTTCAATCCTGAACTCCGCTCCCTGTCCGGCTTCGGAGATACACTTCAAGCTGCCTCCGTGTTTTTCCACCACAATCTGGTAGCTGATAGACAAGCCGAGTCCCGTACCCTTGCCGACTGGTTTGGTGGTAAAGAAAGGGTCAAACAAGCGCAATTTGGCTTTTTCGGCCAATCCCGGCCCGCTGTCGCGAATCCGAATCACCGCCAGTTGACCGATCGACTTTCCTGGATCAGCAGCATCCGAGTCCGGGGCTACCACCGCCGTCGAAATTTCGATCGTCTTGGGTGCGGGCACATTTTCCAAAGAGTCGATCGCATTCCCCAAAATATTCATAAACACTTGGTTGAGTTGTCCGGGAAAACACTCTACCTTCGGCAAAGCGCCGTAGTCTTTTATGATCTCAATTCCCGCTATCAGACCGTTTGACTTCAAGCGGCTCTGCAAAATCAGCAGCGTGCTGTCAATCCCTTCGTGAATGTCCACCGGCTTCATCTCGGCTTCGTCGTGCCGCGCGAAGTTCCGCAGAGACAGGACAATTTGGCGGATGCGCTCGGCTCCCATCTCCATCGAAGACAGAATTTTCAGCAAATCCGGCACTATGAAATCAATATCGATTTCTGTGCTTTTGTCGAGAATCTCATCCCCAGGCTCTGGGTAGTGCTTTTGATACAAGCGCAGCAAATCGAGAATATCTTTAATGTACTGCTCGCAATAAGTCAAGTTGCCGTAAATAAAATTAACCGGATTGTTAATTTCGTGGGCGACACCGGCGACCATTTGACCGAGAGAAGACATTTTTTCGTTTTGGATGAGCTGAGCTTCTTTCTGCTGCAAACTCTGTAAAGTTTCTGTCAGTTGGCGGGCTTGAGTTTGAGCGGCTAAGGCTGCCGCCCGGGTTTGGGCGTAAAGTTCGGCTTGGTCGATCGCAATTGCCAGTTGATCCACCACCGCTTGCAGCAATTCCACTTCGCTCGCGGCCCAGGAACGGCGGCTGCTGTAATGATTGCAAACTATCGCTCCCATTTGACCGGAGCGAGTCTTGAGCGGCAGCAGCAGCTTAGAAAAAATCCCGACACTGTTCAAAAAAGCTCGTGTGGGCGGTTCAATGCAGGGTGCTGTTGCTGCATCTCCGATCCTGAGCGTTTGACGGTGGAGAATTTTCTCGGCCAGCAGGGCTATTTGTGCGATCGGATATTCGGCGAGCCGCTCTTGGAGTTCTGGATTTGCGGCCTCGTGGGTGATCGCAAAGCTTGGCTGCCCGTGCCGCGAGACTGAGTACCACAAAAAGTAACACTGGTCAACCTGCAACAAGCTGCGAATCTCGTTCACAGCCGTATCTAAAATTTTGTCGAGATCGAGGGAATTTCGCATCTGGCTCGCAAGCCCGAACAGCAAGCCTTCCCGGCGGCTCAACAATTCTTCTCGGGCATTGACGCGATCGACCGCCACGGCGATCGCGTGAGCCATCCACTCCAGAACATCTAGCGCCCCCTCCGTTGCCGCAGCAGGGCTGCACAGAGCCATCACTCCCACCAGCCGCTCCTCCACAATCAGCGGATAGGCAATCGCCCAGAGGGACGGGCCCGACGGTAGGAACACAGGGCCCGCTTCCAGTTTCCCCGGTTCCTTTCGCACCCAATCTGCTATTTCTCGTTCCCACTCTTGGCTGCTGAACCCTGAAGCAGCCTGCAATTCTAACCGCTCTGTCTGCGGGTTGAACGTCCAGATGCTCGCCCCGGAGGCGTCGAGGTAATCTACCATTGCCTCGGTGCAGCGGCCCAGGATGGCCGGTATTGTCCCGCCACCTCCGAGGGCTGCACCGACTTTGGCTTGCAGGGTTCGATCGCGCGATCGATCCTGTAGCGAGGCTGCTGTTGGTTGGCGCTCGGATGTGTCCGGCTCCCCAACTACTATTTCTCGAATTTGTTTGGGATCTGCCTTGCCTGAAATGTGGGCTGAAGTTTCCCGCAAATCTGGAGATTTGCCGGTTTCGAGAATTGTCCGATTTTTTGTCCGCAATATTCTCGTACCGCTCTCTGGTGTCTGTACCGCCGCGAAAAAGTCCTGGTTCGATCGAGCTAACTCCGAGATTTGCTGACTGTCCGAGGCGATCTCTTCTATTTCGGCCGCTTCTTTCTGGGCTTTGACTAATTGCCAGCGCAGCTCCACCAAACTTGCAACAAGCCTCGCCAAAGCTTGCAGATCACTTATCGTTTTTTTTGTCAAGTCTTTCGGCACGGAGTCCATGACCGATAGCACTCCCAGCATCTGCCCGTCTGAGGTGACGACGGGGATGCCGGCGTAAAATTTCACGAAGGGGTAGGAAACGATTAGCGGATGTTCGGCAAATCGCACGTCTGTGGAAGCGTCTCGGACAATGACGGCCGGTTGTTTGTCGAAGAAATTTGCAGGCGGTTCGAGCCCCGGTTCAGCAGCGGAGGTTTTTTGTGGGGGAATTGCCGGGTCAAATTCCGAGACCGAGTTTGAGGCGATAGCTAACTCTTCGGGAGTTTGGTCGATCGCGCGAGTGCAAAAAGTCAGGTAGCGGTGGGCCGAAGTTCGATCGATACCTAGCTGCGACTTCAACCAATCACCGTTAGCATCCATCAAGCTCAAGAAAGCAATAGGGGTGCGGCTAATCCTTGCGGCCAAGCCGACCAAATCGTCAAAGCAAGCCTCTCTACCAGAGCCGAGAAGCTGATACAAGTCGATGTTATGGAGCTCGAACACTTTTTCACCAAAAGGCAAGGGTGCTTTCATCATGTATAACTGCCCATCTAGTTGCTTGCAAGCGCCATTCTCAATACTGACCGAAAAAAACGAGCTGTGAATTTTGTACCCGGAGACTGTGGGTGCAAGCCGCGCTCCGGCGGATTGCGCCAAACTGTGACTAATCTCTTGACTGATCTTGAAACTTTTGAGTTATGAGAAGTAGAGCACACCAGATATAAAACTGTAGAAATTATAATTCCACTTGACTATGCTTTTTAATACGGTCGGGGGGGCTTCATCTAAGAGCCTCGGTCGGGAGCAAGCACCTGTGATAAATACATGGCGAATAGCTTACACAGAATTTTTTAATAAGTTTAATTGTATCTTAACAGAATTGTCTAATCGCGGGTAGATGGCTTGCTGGTAGATTAAAATAATTAGTTGGTGCCACAAGATCAGTGCAGTTTACCGGGCTGTGCCGCAGGCAGAGGATCAACTACAGTTAGGAGATCGACTAGAAAAGACCGCCCAAATGTTAAATTTTGTAAAAATAGTTGTCAAACTCGACTGTCGTAGGCTTCTGGGTTGGGATGCACATTTTGCAACTGTTGTAATTGCCGATCGACCTCTCTTGCCAATTCCTTTTTTCGAGTTTGAGCCAAAAAAAACAGGGTGGCGATTTTTACTAACGATTCCACAGGATGGGGAATTATTTACCAGAGGCAAGTCTCAAAAATTGACGGCGGGAATTATGTTTTCTATTTTCAAGAACTATTAAATAAACCGGAGAAGAATATGTCGGTAAGTAACAATCAAATACCAACAATTTTGGCAGTTGATGATAGCGTCGTCATGCAAGGACTTGTCAAACAGGCTTTAAGCAAAGAGTTTCGAGTTCTAGTGACCGACAATGCAGTCGATGCTCTGTCAACGATTTATCACGAACAAATTTCGGTTCTGTTGCTCGATGTTTCGATGCCCGGTATTGACGGGTTGGAACTCTGCCGCACCGTCCGCAGCTTACCTCAGTTTCAGAATTTGCCGATCGTGATGCTGACAGCGCGAGATGGAGCCTTTGATAAAGTACAGGGGCGTTTGGCGGGAGCGACCGAGTATTTAACGAAGCCCTTTGATGCTGACAAGTTGCGCGAAGTAATTGGTAAGTTTATCAATCTTAAATCATAAAATTTGCCCCCACTCTATCGAAAAAACCGGGTTGATAATTTAAAGCCAATTGCTGACAAAAACTATGGCGATTGAGCAACCCGCTTTCTGCTAGTTTACCACTCAAAATTGTACCATTTTTCTATTAATTGAGGTAGAGCCTTATAATTCCCAATTCCCAATTCCCAATTCCCAATTCCCAATTCCCAATTCCCAATTCCCAATTCCCACCTGTACTTAATTAAACGGCAAACCGCTAGATTCTCCCGCTTGTCTTAAACTTTTAATTTCGCCAACAGTAGAGGGGCGATCGAGCCCAGGGGTAAAACGTACTGAGCCGCACCGAGGGCGATCGCCTCTTTCGGCATTCCGAAAACAACTGAGCTAACTCGATCTTGAGCAATTGTCAAGCCACCTCCTCGGGCGATCGCCAGCATACCCTCAGCACCATCTCGACCCATTCCTGTTAGCAAAACTCCCGCCGCCGCCCGACCGTAAAAATTAGCAACTGACTTAAATGTTACTGTTACTGACGGGCAGTGTCCCGAAAAAGGACTAGCTTCAGAATAAATAAATCGCCCTTCACAATCCAATTCTAAATGGCGTTTTTCGGGCGGGAAATAAACAATACCAGCTTGCGGGAATTCCCCCGAACCCGCTATTTTAACCGGGAGTTTAGATTCACAACCCAACCAGTCAACCAATCCCTGCAAAAATCCCTCGCTAATGTGCTGGATGCAAATTACCGGCACTGGCAAATTAGCTGGAAACTGGGAAATAATCGAGTGCAGGGCTTGCGGCCCGCCTGTAGACGCGCCCACAGCCAATAACTTAATAGTTTGATAATTGAGATTTTTGCTGGATAATTTGTAATTTTGGATTGGTAGTTGATTAGTTTGTGCAATAGGGCGATCGCCTGTTTCGATTACTCCCAGCTTTTGATGGCGCGTAAATACTTTAACCCCCGACAACACTTTAACTTTAGCGATTAATTCATTCGCGAGGCGATCGTAATCTGACGCCAAGCCGCCAATTGGTTTCGGAAAAACATCTAATGCACCTGCTTTCAGCAGTTGAAATACATTTTGAGTATCGTTTGCTTGTACAGAAGCACTAATTACTAAAATCGGTAGCGGGTATTTCTTCATCACTTCCTGCGTGAATTCTAACCCGTTCATTTGTGCCATGTTTAAATCCGTACAGATGACTTCCGGCTGAAGTTTTGGGATTAATTCTAGGGCTTCTAACCCGTTACAAGCGGTTCCGACAACTTGGATTTCTGGCGAAGCATCAAAAATGCGCTTGAGGACGATCGTAGCTACTGGGGAATCTTCTACTAACAATACTTTAATCGGCGATAACATTACTTATTTTAGGTAATTGGGAATGGGGAATTGGGAATGGGGAATTGGGAATTGGGCATGGGGCATCGGGCATTGGGAATTGCTAATTGGTAGTAAATAACAAATAACTAATAATAAATAACTAATAACTAATAACTAATAACTAAACTAACCTTTTCAAAGTTTCGATCAATACATCTTGATTGAACGTACCTTTAGGAATATAAGCATTAGCCCCGGCATCAGCGCCTCTTTTTCTATCTTCATCCGACGCCAAAGATGTCACCAAAATAATCGGCAACTCACTGTATTCTTTTTGCTGGCGAATTTTAGTAGTCAGTCCCAAACCGTCCAGATTCGGCATTTGTACGTCAGAAATCAGAGCATCAAAATAGCGAGTTTTTAATTTATTGAAAGCATCCAATCCGTCTACTGCTGTCACAACTTCATAACCTGCACCTTCGAGGATGCGTTTTTCTTGAGTGCGGGTAGCGATCGAATCTTCCGCTAAAAGTATAACTTGTTTTCGGCTGACTGTCTCAATGGGCGATCGGGCACTCCCAACCCCACGCGATGAAACTTGCTTGCGTACAGACTTGATCAAATCGTGAGGATTGAGCACCATACAAACTTCCCCCGTCCCGAGAATCGTTGCACCTGAAACATTTCGCACCCGTTTCAGCAATCGACTTTGAGGTTTAATCACCACATCCTGTTCATCAATTAAAGCATCTATAAATAATCCCAATCTTTCCTCGCCAACTTTCAAAATAATACAAGACATTTTCGGAGTATTTGATGTCAGGAATTCTCCTTCTACTTTTCTATTGACTTCTCTCCAACTTTCCTGTCTCCACTCCCGATTTTTTGGCAGCCATTCTCTATTATTTAAATCGAGTAAATCTGCCAAATAAGCAACTGATAGCGGCTGACCATCAGAAAGTATAGTTGATTTGCCTTCAATAGCAAAAATATCTTCATAAGCCACCAGTTTCGCCGTTTCGACAAACTCTATTGGCAGGGCGTAAGCAATACCTGCAACCGCTACGATTAATACATTAGCCGTAGCTAGCGACGTACTTAGTTGCAGGCGAAAAGTGCATCCTTGTCCTGGTACAGATTCAACTTGAATGCTGCCTTTTAGCGCTTCAACATTAGTCCGAACCACATCTAAACCCACCCCGCGACCAGAGACTTCAGTTACAAATGTTCTGGTTGAAAAACCAGCAGCAAAAATTAGGGATTGAATTTGGCTTTCTGTCATGGCGTCGAGTTCTTCCGGCGTGCAGATGCTGCGTTTGACAGCAGTTTTTTTAATGCGATCGAGATTCAGTCCCCGACCGTCATCAGCCACTTCAATGATAATATTGCTAGCAGTCTGGTAGCCTTTAATTCGGAGAGTAGCGGCCGGAACTTTACCGAGTTTTTGGCGTTCGGCGGGTGTCTCGATGCCGTGGTCGATCGCATTCCTAATCATGTGTATCAAAGGGTCTTTCATTTCTTCTAAAATGCGTTTATCAGCTTTTGTTTCCGCACCTTCAATAACTAATTCAACTTCTTTCCCTTCCCGCTTTGCCAAGTCTCTAACCGCTCGCGGAAATAGATTAAAAATAGTAGACAAAGGCAGCAGTCTGAGAGTACGAATTCCTGATTCTAATTCCTCCGCAATTAATTCGAGTCGGGCAGTATCTTCATAAACTCGATTCTTCAAGCGATTTACTATAGTTCCCAAACGTTCTAAACGTTCTTCTGTACGCTGGTAATAATTCTGTAACTGGATGGCGATCGCGTTTTGTCGATCGCCATTTTTTTCAGTTTCTATCTGATGAAACCCTAACCGATTTATAAAAGCTTCTCGGCTCCAATCTTCCCACAAAGTGGCCAGTTTTTCGACATCATCAATTCGGCGTAAAATCCTAGTCTTGGTAACAGTAAGTTCCCCTGATTGAGTCATTAAATCGTCTAAATTTTGGGTAGCAACCCGAATGGTTTCGATGCGGTAAGACGAACTAGAAGAACTGCTAACAGTGGGTTGGGAAGCCGATACAGTCGCAGGTACAGAAGCGCTAGGCAAGTTTTGAGATTGCAGCAGCAATTGTTGCTCGGATTGCAGCGTGGAAAAAGAGTAATTATTATCTAAATTAGGACTGAAAGAAGTTTCACTGTTTGTTTCTGATAGTGCAGTTTCCGAATCAGTAAATTGTGTTTTTACTAATTCTTGCTCGGGGACTTGCGAAGATGCTGGCTCTGCTGTCGGGGTGGGTGGCTGGGGCTTGTTAGAAGCACCCATCATGCTAGCGAGCACGTAAAATGTATTGACACCGCAATCTTCACCGGTTACGGCTTCGTCAACGAGTTTGCGGATGGCGTCTAAACCTTGCGAAAGTCGATCGCTAATATCTCGATTTAATTCAGTTTCTCGCCGCTTGATACCTCCCAAAATATGCTCTATTTGATGAGCTAAAGATGCTACATTTTTTACCCCGAGCATCCCAGCATCGCCTTTAAGAGAATGGGTTTCCCGCAGCAATTCTTCTAACTTACCTGAATCCCCGGGATGTTGTTCCAAGTACAGCAATCCATCGTCTAGTTTCTGCAAGTGTTCTTCACTAGCAATTTTAAATACATCTCGCAATTCTTCATCTTCAATCATATATATCTTTGGGGAATGGGGCATGGGGAATGGGGAATGGGGAATGGGGAATTGGTAATTGTCATTGGTAATTGGTAATTGGGAATTGGTGATTGCGAATTAGGAATTAATCTTCCTTCTTCCTTCTTCCTTCTTCCTTCTTCCTTCTTCCTTCTTCCTTCTTCATCTAACTAAACTACTGATTTTAAATTTTGTGCTGCTTGGTTTAGTTGAGAAATGCCGAGTTTGACTTGAGAAATACCGGAGGCAGTTTCCTGAGCGGCGAGATTGAGACAGTTGACGGCTTCAACTACATCCTCAATGGCGATGGCCTGGTTTCTGGCAGTAAAAGAAATTTGTTTGCTGTTCAAAACAATGCGATCGATCGCCTCGGCTACTCCTGCAAATGCGTCTGCCGTTTTTCGGGCAATTTTCACTCCATTTTCTACAGTTTTTGTCCCGTTATTTGTCGCCCTTGCTGTCGAAGCGATCGCTTTCTGGATGTCTGCAACTAAAGCATTAATTTTACTAGCAGATTCCTTGCTGCGATCGGCTAATTTGCGGATCTCGCTGGCAACAACCGAAAATCCTTTGCCACTTTCACCGGCTCTAACTGCTTCGACAGCAGCGTTGATGGCGAGCATATTTGTTTGGTTTGCTAAATCGCTGACTAAACCGGAGATATTGCCAATGCGATCGGTTTGTTCGCTCAGATACAAAATTTGCTTTTGGATTGCTGCTACATTTTCGGTCAAAATTGCCATTTCTTTCAAGGTATTATCTACTCCTTGACTGCCTCCTGCTGCGAGTTTAAGGGCAAGGGCCGCCCCGAAAGCTGCCGCTTCGGCTTGCGAGGCACAAGCTTTGCTTGATTCGCCCAATTCGTCCATTGTAGTGGCAGTTCGATCGACAGCATATAGTTGTTGGCTGGCGATGCGTTCCTGCTGTTCGACGGTGACAGCAATTTGTGAGGAAGAAGAGGCGATCGCCCGCACGATGTCATTTACCGAGCGAGTAGTTCGACGGGCTAAAAAAATTGCGATCGCGCTAACAACAGCAGCCGTCATTCCAACTCCGGCCATCAGAGCATAAAGCAAATCTTCTTGCGGAGCAAATACATATTTTGTATCGTTGGCAATAATCACGCTCCAACCCAAGTCCGGCATATTTTTCAATGTTTCAATAGGAGCGTAACTAATCAGTTGCTTAGCTCCATCAATGCGATCGATATCGATGGCACTGTTAATTTTTTTGTCGGCTTGCATTTTGGTAAAAACAGTAAAGTCTGACCGTGCATTTCTGCTTACCTGCTCCGTTTCTGTTGCTGAGAAAAATTTGCCATTGCCATCAATCAAATGATATTCCTCTTTTTGAAATGCCTCCGAGTATCTAATCAATTTATCTGTGTTTTCGTGAAAATCCTGCTCTAAATAAGTTGTAGGCGTGCGAGTTCTGATGACGGCGATAGTTTTTCCGGTATTGATATCGACAACTGGCGCCGCCGCAAAAATGGCGTATTTACCATTAATAAATGACTTCCTGGGCTGCACAAGTGTAGGACGATTAGTTTTTATTACTTCCTGAAAATAGTCGCGCTTGCCGAAATCTGTAATCGGTTCTCCACTCGATTGTAAAATAGTATTTCCCTGGAGGTCTGCAACTGCAATACTGTCGTAGCCTTCCCCTTCTTTTACATATTTATCTAACAGAGCTTGTTTTTGACTGGTTGATGTTGTTTGACTGACTCTGGGGTCGTTAAGTATACATAAATTAGCGAGTTCCTTAACGTCTAGGTAGCGTTCAAAAAGAAAGTTGCTGACTTCATCGGCTGTAGAAATAGCCCGTGATTCTTGGTATCTAATTACGTAGTTTGTCAGGTTATCACTGGCAAATAAATAAGTCATCGCTCCTGTCAATATAACTGGGATGGTGCTGAGGGCGATCGCAAAAAGAATTGCTTTAATTCTTAACGGCCAGTTTTTAACTTTTATTTTCATAATTAAATTTAACAAAGGATAAGTGATAACTCTTCTAAACAACTGATTTTAAATCTAAAGCTGCTTCGTTCAATCTTTGAGTGCCGATTTTCGTTTGAGTGATACCGCAAGCAGTTTGGGCGGCTGCTTGGTTGAGAGAGTTCATAACTTCCACAACTTGTTCGATCGCCATTGCTTGTTGTTTGGCATTCAGCGAAATTTGCTGAGAGTTCAAAACCACGTTGTTAATAGCATCAGCCACTCCAGCAAATGCCGCTGCTGTTTCCTCTGCGATGTTTACACCAGAGTCCACAGTTTTAGTTCCTTCATCTGTTACCATTACTGTTGAGTTAATTGCTCTCTGAATATCAGCAACTAACAGATTAATTTGCGAGGCAGATTTTTTACTGCGATCGGCAAGCTTGCGAATTTCTGATGCCACAACGCCAAATCCCTTGCCATGTTCGCCCGCCCGCACCGCTTCTACCGCAGCATTTAGCGCTAACATATTAGTCTGATTTGCCAAGTCGCTAACTACAATTGAGATATTGCCAATGCGATCGGTTTGCTCGCTCAACTGCATAATTTGCCGTTGCATATCCTGCACTTTCGTTTTCAGAGTTGCCATTGCTTCTAAAGTTTGTCCGACAGCTTTTGTACCGTCACCAGTTAAAGTTAAAGCTTGCATTGCTTGAAATGCTGCAGTTTCTATCTGCTGTGAAGTAGCCCTGGAAGATGCGCCTAATTCGTCCATTGTTGTTGTAGTTTGATGGACAGAAGCTGATTGCTGGCTGGCCATGCGTTCCTGTTCTTCAACTGTGGCTGCAATCTGGGCGGAAGAAGTGGCGATCGAGCTAATTGCGCGATCGATCGTTCCAGCAATTCCTGACGCAATCACCCAAGCAACACTCGCACCAAACAGCACTAACAGCAACGAACCTATCACCAACGTCGATACTAAAGAGCTTAAAGCTGCCTTGGTGATTTGGGTTTCTTCCTTAATCATCTTGAATTCTGTTTCCCGAAATTCTCTGTTGATTTCCACAAATTCATTGACAAATTGTGTATACTTCCCTGTATTAAATATAGCCAGGGCTTCCGCTCTCTGATTTTGCTGAAATAAGCGGACAATTTCGCTAGAACCATCATAATATTGGTTGACTAACTCCAGCATCCTGCGCAAACGCATTTTCTGCTCGGGATTTTTAACGATCGGTTCTACTTTACTCCCCGACTCGCGAGCCAATTCGGCGCCTTTTTTAAAATCTGTTAAAAACTGCTGATTTTTATTAATTAAATAGCCGCGCATCCCTCGCACCATTTGCTCTGCACCTACGGACATATTACTTGTTTCTCCGATGACATTTTCTACCCTTTCCACTTCTTGGAAAGTTTTAAATACCTGACTTGTCGTACTGAGAACTAATACGGGTAGACCTAAGTAGATAGCTGCTGGGGCTAGATATCCAAGCAGCATTTTGTTTCTAATCTTTAATTTTTTAATTTTAGAAAACATCTTTTTTCCTTAATTTAAGATAGTATTTTTCTTAGTAATGCGGTGATGCTGGAATGGTCGTTGGTAGTCTCGCGTTGGCAAGATAAGTCAGCCTATAACTTTTTTGCTTGATGCTGTGCAGTGACAGTAGCAAATAATATCATAGCAAATTCTGTTCTATTACTCTCTTTTATTTAGTTTTGGGTGGCGCGAATATTGTTTGTGCAGGCGCAACCCGGATTTTGCGCTAAAATCTTTCTTCAAACCTCATCATCAACAACAACTCCTCCTTTTGTTAGCAGTTTTTGCAAGTTAAGAACAGCGATAATTTTTTCTTCATAAACAGCAGTACCCCGGAGATATTCACGGTTGGTATAACTTATTGCAGCAGGAATAGTTGCAATTTCTGCCAGGTTTAAATGTATAATGTCTAAAATTTCTTCAACTACTATACCCGCAACTAAATCTTCAATTTCAACAACGATCGCCTTTGAGAGAGATTTTGTATCCGCCGACATATTTAAAACATTCCGAATGTCTACTAGCGTCAGGATCTCGCCCCGCAAGTTCATATTGCCAATAATGCGATCGGGAGTGCAAGGAATCGGAGTTACTTGCCGAATCTCCGTAAATTCCCGCACTATCCCGAGATTAATCCCAAAGTATTCGTTATTCAAAACAACTACCGCTAGGGACATATCAATTGTTGCAGAATTTTCGCGATCGCCCAAAAGCCTCAAATTGTCAGCCCGCTCTCGAAAAATTGCCTTTTCTTGGGCTGTAGCATTCGGACAAAAAACGTGAAGCTGCACCAAAAAATTAGCATCTACTGCTAACAATTTTGGATCTATTTTTAACTGCAAATTTTGGGTTTCTAGCTTGGGTACACCGCTTGCAGCAACGGGGATTTGGGCCTCTGTCATGTCGGGAGAATATCGAATTAAACGATCGATATCGAGCAGCATGATAATATCGGCCCCGCAGCGGGCGAATCCAGCTAAAAAACGATCGGGCATTTCTGGCTGGTCTCGCCCGTAAGATAACTGCGGAGTTATTGCATCTTGGGGGATCTGCTTGAGTTCGGTAACTGCATTGACAACGATCGCAACTTGAAACTCTTGCCATTCTATGACGATCGCACTATCTGTCACAGAATACTCCTGCCAAAGGTACCCAAAACGGAGATTCAGATCCATTACAGGCAGAATCGAGCCCCTGAGATCGATCGCCCCAACAATATCTTGAGGTGCTTCGGCGATCGGTGTCAACTCCGGTAGGAAGAAAATTTCCCGAACGCAACCAACTTCTACACCGTAGAGCAAACCGTTCTGTTTAAATATAAGATACGGCTTAGTTTCCATATTTACCTTGACACTTTATTTACAGAAGAAGGAAGAAGGAAGAAGGAAGAAGGAAGAAGGAAGAAGGAAGAAGGAAGAAGGAAGAAGGAAGAAGAAGCAGTAACAGAAATAATTTCAGCGATTAAGAATGCGATGAACTCTCGCCTGTCGTTCGCTTTAAAGCGAACGATTTAAACTATCTAACCATCTTGGCGGTTGCTTTAGTAAAAAATGGGAAAAAAATGGTTTCTACAATAATATTAGATTTGGGAGTTAAATCCTTATAATAAAACTGTTGTTGGCTTTCCCGGCGCGTCAGTATTGCTTGCTGTACAATTTTACCAGTTTTTTTCTAACATCTATTAATACTTGACTCGCTGTCATTTTTCCCTGCTGCTCGATCGGAGTATTTGGCGGTAGTTTTTGCAGAATATCGCAAGATGAGTTATACATTTTAATCGCTATCTTTACCTTGCCCTCTTTGTTGTATATATTCCCTAGTTCTAGATAAGCTGAAACAAAAGATGGGCAAAGATAAATAGTTTTTTTAAACAAAGTTTTAGCAGTTTCCAAATCGCCCTGTTCTTCAGCAATGTGAGCTTGCAAATAATCAGGAAATATTGACATACCATCTGCTTTGCTAGCTCGCTTGCAGTGTTCTATCGCCTGAGAATAATTGCCTAAATTTGCATAAATTTGAGCCAGCAAATAATCAGCCTCAAAATTGTGAGGTTGCAGACTAAGCGCCTGTTTTGCTTTATTAGTTGCTTCAGTATAAGCTTTATTTTTGAAACAAGTTTTTGCCTCTAAAATCAGCATTTGCGGCGTTTTGTCGGCGACTGTTGAGGGTAGATCTGGCACTTTCTTGCTCGCCGAATCACCCTCAACATAACGACTTCGCAGCATTTTTCCCAGCCCGTTCCCTGCTGCTAGCAGTGACCCGAGATTCCCAAAATTTCCGCTATCAAAACTCCCCGAAACCGTTCCTCCCGGTAGCAAGTTGCGGCTATCTGCGCCAATTTTTCCTGTTTTCCCCGATTCCCCAAACGCCGATTTTGCCTTGGCTGCTGGTGCGCTCCCAGATTCTATCTTACCTGATTTCTCTGCTAGAAGATTCTTGACTTGATAAACAACCGACTCCGGGAAAACTTTTGCTTGAAACTCGTGGATGACGTGACTGTTAATTTCAGCGTGACCGGTGATTAAATATCCTCCAGGTCTCAGGGTGTTGGCAAACTTTTTCATGACCTGTGAAATATACTGAGATTCAAAATAAACAAAAACATTTCTGCATAAAATCAAATCCATGTTCTGAATATCTGTGTAAATATTGGGAAAATTATCTGTGACTAAATTTATACTGCTAAAGCTGACAAATTCGCGCAATTTTCGGTCAATTTCCCACTCGGTTTTCCGCCGCTCGAAATACTGCGCTTGCAGTTCGGAGTCAACTAAGCGAAACGACCAAGGGCTGTAGATTCCCCGCTGCGCTTTGGCGATTGCAGCTTGATTGATATCAGTACCTAAAACTATAATTTTCCATTTGTCCCAATCTGGGATTAGCTGTTTTAAAATAATAACTAAAGAATAAGGTTCTTCACCGGTCGAGCAGCCGGCACTCCAGATTCTGAGTGTTGGCTTAATTCCTAATTTTTCGTGCAGTTTTCTTTTCTGCTGGATCAGTTCAGGCAAAATAATTTTTTTTAGGAGCGAAAACTGTCCTTTGTCTCGCATGAAATAACTTTCATTAGTTGTCAGCAGCAGGGCGAGTTCTCGCCATTCGCTTTGACTTTCCCGACTTGGAGCGGCTAAGATTTGATAATAGTTTTCAGGAAAGGCTATTTTTATAGCTTTCATCCTAGTCAAAAGTTTTTGAGATAAGCCCGATCGATCTTGCGGACGAATTTGCAAACCGGTGTGAACCGCAATTAATTTAATGAATAGCTGAATTTGTGCATCATTCATATAAACTCGCACTCAAAAAAATCATACCAACAAAAATAATATCATTTCCGGTCGATCGACCACAAGATTCGGGTCGGGCTAATTTACAGGTTTGTAGTGAGGACTTCAGTCCCAATCCAAATTTGACGACTAAAGTCCCTACTACAAACCTAATCGATCGCAGCTTTCAAAGGCGTCAATCTCCAGCAGTTAAGCTGGAAAAATTCGCAGGCGGCGGTTCGGTTCTTCACCAAAACTGTGGGATTTCAGGTGATAGTGTTCCACAAGTTCGTGCTGCATTTTGCGGACATCGGGAGAACGGGGTAGAAGTTCCACCGGCTGTCCCTTGGGAATCACAATTTGCTCGACTGCTAAGCGGGTTTCTTCAAGGGCTTCGAGCTCGTCAGATGTACCGCTGCGGGCGAATAAGGCGAGGTCTGCCACTTCCGGCGTGCCCGGGTCGTCCATGTCCAACAAGCGCCGCAAAGCTCTCGCTACGTGGGGAATGGTGCCGGCCTTAATTGTGTGCAGGGGAACTTGGCGAGTTTTTGCCAATTGCCTCAATTTTGACTGGTTCCGCACGTTCGATCGCAAAGCCAAAACCACGTCAGCACTTTCAATATCCTTCGTCAACTGCACCGGGAGATTCAGCGTCGAAATCACCTGTTCGAGCTGGTGGCGAGCTATGCCGTAAGGATAAACGTGGAGGGGCAAATCTTCGCCGTTAGGGCCGACATTCTGGGAATAACGCCCCCGATGCTGCGGTACAGGTTCCACGGACAGAGATTCTTCGAGGAGTTGCTCGAAATACCGAGTCTCAGGAACTGCCGACGCGCTGTTAGCAGCAGCAGCGAATTTCTCGCCTTGAGGGGGCATCGGCACCATTTTCCCGGCACTCCGCCACCCAGAAATCGGTGTGACTGGCCGCATTCCCGATACAGCAGCCGGCCCGCCCGAAGCTGAGATGCCGGGGAACCGCGCCGGGGGAGCGGCCGACTCGCGCTCGATAATTACTTCTCCGGTGTCGCTGATGCTTCTGGTTTGCTGGTTGGGTTCGCGTCCCCGCAGCAGGATATCGATCGAATCTGAAACTCGCTCGTGGATCACCCAGCGCTGGCGTTCGAGCATTTCGATCGCAATTTCAAAAGTTGGCGGCGATTTGCGCTCCAAAACCGTCTTTTGAGAACCGCGCCGCCTTGCTTCGTCATCTCCCAGCGTCACCGCTTGGATGCCCCCAATTAAATCGGCCAGAGTCGGGTTTTTCATCAAGTTTTCGAGCCGGTTCCCGTGGGCGGTACCGACCAACTGCACGCCCCTTTCGGCGATCGTCCGAGCCGCCAAAGCTTCCAATTCCGTGCCAATTTCATCAATCACAATCACTTCCGGCATATGGTTTTCCACTGCTTCGATCATGACTTGGTGTTGGAGTTCAGGACGGGAAACTTGCATTCTGCGAGCTCTGCCGATCGCCGGATGCGGAATATCTCCATCTCCGGCGATTTCGTTGGAGGTGTCGATGATCACCACTCGTTTTTCCAAGTCATCTGCGAGCACGCGGGCGATTTCACGCAATGCTGTGGTTTTGCCAACTCCAGGGCGGCCGAGCATCAAAATTGACTGACCGGTTTCCACTAAATCGCGGATAATGCCGATCGTCCCGAACACAGCGCGGCCCACCCTCAAAGTCAAGCCGATAATCTCGCCGGTGCGGTTGCGAAGGGCGCTAATTCGGTGCAGGGTTTGCTCGATGCCGGCTCGATTGTCGCCGCCGAAGTGGCCGACTCGCTCAATACAGTATTTGAGGTCGGTTTTAGAAATCGGCGTTTGCGAAAGATGTTCGGCGTTTGATGGGAAACGAGCTTCTGGAAGGCGACCCAAGTCCATGACAATCTCGATCAGATTGTTGCGCTGCGGGTGCTGCTCTAAGGGCTGCCGGATGTGATCTGGCACGATGTCGAGTAATTTATTGAGGTCGTCTGTAATCTGCATTCGCCTCGGTGTGTTCGGTGACGTTTTCAATCTTTTTTAGTCATTAGTTATTAGTTATTAGTTATTGGTTATTAGTACCAATGCCCAATGCCCAATGCCCAATGCCCAATGCCCAATTCCCAATGCCCAATTCCCAATGACTAATATTCTTTGAGCTGGGAAACTAGAGAACGAGCTAAACTCACGGCCTCCCAGAGAAGTTCTGGAACGGCTTCGAGCTGAGTATGCCGAGGTGTTTGAACTCCGGCTGCTGCAGGCAAAGCTGTCGCCGGAATTGCCAATGCTCGATCGGTCTGCATTGTTTCTAATTGTTCTAAAATTGGTGACAGCAAAACCCTGGCATAGCTGCCATAAGCTATACCTGCAATGTGCGGGGTATCAGGAATTGACGAATTTTTCCGATACTCCCTCATCAGTCCAGAGGCTTTAAGTTTCATGACAGTGTGAGCATTAGTGCCGCCTGCAAGTTGCACGTATCCGGGTAAGCCGGCCGCCAAAACTTTTTGACCGAGTTTGACCGCGGCTCTAGTAGTTCCTGTTCCGATATCTCCGCTCATCGGCCTACCGTCGGTTTGCCAAATTAGGGGACAAGGAAGGGGGGAAATTATTTGATAGAGTGTCCGCAAATAATCAATCAAACCGTCTCCATCGGGGCAACTAATTGCGATTACTTTGAGTTCATTAACCCAGGGAGAAATGCTTGACCAAAGTCTCGCAAAATCTGCCTCTCTGCCTACTTGCGTGTGGATTTCTAGGGCGTCCGCACCAGATTCTAAGATTAAAGGTGCGATCGCAGCGGGAGCAGACACGTAAGAACGAGTGTAAATTAATTGGCTCGGACAAATCGGCAGACAGCGACCGCAGCCGTAGCAGCGTTGGTCTATCACCCCGGAAACACCTTCGCCAGCACTCTCAAAAACTATTGCTTCGGCTGGACATATTTTTTCGCACGGCCGCCAGCAGTCCGCCGGACACTCGGCTGGGTTGAATTCGGCCTTGCGAAAATGCGGGTCTTCTCCATCGTTTAAACTCACCATCAGCAGCGGCAACCCTTCCCCGCCAAACCTGCGGTTTAGAGTTTGAGCCTGTATTTCGCTGGCAACTTGCAGGGCTTCTTTCGCTGCTGCGACGGCGGCGGGATCTGCCGCGACATCAATACAGTCAGCACCTGCCAAGGTGTAAGCCAATGTGAGATTCCGAACCGCCGGCAGGTGTTGAAAGCTGGCCCCGCAGATCAGCTTGAACCAATGGCCGCCTTTTAATGAGTTTAATGGATGATAATGTTCTGTCACCCTTATATGTTAATCCTTTCAACTAAAAATTACTATGTGAAAATTTATACTTAATTTCTAAATTTAGGCTGACACAAGCTGAAAACGCTACTGATAGCAGTATATCTGGGACTGTTAGCCCTATATGTAGAGTTCTACCTGAATTTTTTTCCTAAATTTGATTTTTGTAAGAGCGACTGGTGAGGGGCGATCGGTCTTATTCAGAAACAAGCCTCTCAAATTACCATACTTGGGTAGTTTTGGCAAGAACAAACTAAAAAAAAGGTTTTTGAGCTCATTTGGTGTCGAATGCCTCACGACCAACCGCAGATGAACATTGTTCCCCCTGACTAGAACTACATTCATCTGCGTTAATTTGAAATTCAACTAACTAGAATGCTTGCTCAGTCGCTTGTAAACCGTAGCTAAAGCATTGCTGTCTCCCACATTTCCAGGAAACAAAACCACTGGCAAATTGGGAAATAGAGGATGGTCTTCCTCCGTTTTGACCACAGAACAACCTGCGATAATTTGACCGATTTGTCTAACACTTTTCAGCGACAAAGCGGTACTCAAAACATCGTTGGAAGTAATGCCACCCTTGCTAATTAAAAATCCAATATCTGCAGGCATTCCCCGCACGATATCCACCAACAAAGCAGAAACGGCAGCTCCAAATTCTAACCGCTGTTCGGCATTCTCAAATTGTAGTTCCTTGCGGCTGGTATAAATTACAGGTGTTTTGCCATCAGCATGAGCAGTGCGGACTTTTTCCAGAATTTCATTGAGTATTTGGGTGCGATACTCTGGTGAATTTTCTAGCAAATGAGATACGTCTATTTCAATGCTAACTGTATCTGCTTCTTCTAACAAGCGTTCCAATTGGTCTGTAGTTTTTTTAACGTGGGAACCAACTATTACCGCACCCGGTTTTCCGTCCCTTACGTATTCTGCCATTTCGTCGGCTGCTATTGGCTGCGGGCCGAGGTCAGCTAAGGATGTTAAGATACTCGCTCCACTGCGGAATAAAAACTTTTTGCCTTGACTAACTACATCGAGAATGTGTTTGGCGAACGAATCTAAATCGGCTTGACTTTCGCCGTCAACAACTGCACATTGGTTGTCTGTCATCTCCATTAGTCTATCTAAACTTCCGTAGCGGATGTCTGCGAGTAAAATACGATCGACAGTATCAGCGTGGATGCGACCTTGGGTTTTTTCTTCTACGTAGTCTGGCAGGTAACTGTGACTGTAGCCGAAGACTGAATCCTTGGCATATTCGGTTTCGTGAACTGGCGTTGCGACGCTGTTAACCATTAGGTAGTGCACGCTGTTGCGGGTAATTCTGCCTCCTTCAAAAAAGGCTGGAATTAGAAAATGAGCGTCGAAGGGGCCGAGTTCTTCGGCGATGACATCGGTTTCGATCGGATAGTGGCCGCGCAGGGTAGAATCGGAACGGCTAACTATTAGGAAGTCTTCGATTTCTTCGATGGCGATCGCCTTTTTGAGATTTTGGCACACTTCGCGGGTGACGGAGGCTGCTTTTTCGGGAGTTAGCGATCGAGTATTTGTCAGTATGAAGAAAATCGGGGACAAGTCCCGCAGTCCCAAACGCAGGGTTTCTTCGTCCCAACGCGTCAGCAGCAAGCAACTGTGGACGGTTTGAGAACCTGTCGGATCGTCATCGAGAACTATAATCTTGGGTTTGGCAGAAGACATACTAACCTGGTTTTTAACGTCACCTTTCCAAGATATCCTTACCTGTTACCTAACAGGTAAAAATTTACAATTAATCTATTTCTTAACAATTCTTATAACTCATAAATTTTAAAATGTGTTTTAGTTCGATCGCTTGAGTAATGTGCGCGTTGCTACCAACTAAGGTGCACAAGCACCCTACTAATATTTTCCATTTTTTTAATTAGCAGCGTTTCGATCTTGCAACTTTTTCATTTCTGCTTGAACTCGGATAGCTAGCTGCAAAGCTTCGTTGAGCAATCGCCCCGGCTGACTCGATCGATCGCTAATTTGCAGAGAATTCAAAGTTATCAAATTATTGGCAAACAATTCTGAGTTTGTAGCGACGAATTTTTTATTTACCCTGAGAATTCTCTCGGTTTTCAAAGCTCGAACTAAATCATCTCTGATTAGCTGCAATGCTTGAATTACTTTTGGCCGATCGCCTATTTTGACTTCCGCATTGCCGGCATCTTCTATCTTGTCATTAATTTCGATCGCTTTGACTATACCATTATAGCGATCGACATCATCAAAAAGATTGATTAAATGTTTGTTTTGGCTACTGCACCAAATTTTCCACGCATCCTCAAAGATTAAACCGGCGATATAGGCGAGGTGGAGGGCGAACCAAAACAAATAAGCTCTAGGAAATATCGCAACCAGCAGCCCGCAACTGATTAGCACCAAAACAATTAAACCGACTGTTTTCAAAGCTTCGCGGGCAAATTTAGTGGCACTCGCGGGCCGGTATACGCGATCGGGCCCTGCACCGCTGAGGCGTTTGAGCTCACCGACAGTAATTTCTAATCCCTGAATGTCAGCTCGCATAAATCTTCACAAATGTTTGTTAATTATAAAGTTTTGTGGTAGGACAAAGGGCTCGTCTACAATAAACCTAACACCTTTTTCAACCAAAACTCCACTATGTCCGCACGTCCTATATACCTCGACAACCACGCCACAACCCCGGTAGACAAACGGGTACTCGATGCGATGCTGCCGTATTTCACCGAACAATTCGGCAACGCAGCCAGCATCAACCACGTCTACGGCTGGGAAGCAGAAGCAGCGGTCAAACAATCGCGACAAATCATCGCAGAAGCGATCAATGCTTCTCCCGAAGAAATTGTTTTTACCAGCGGTGCAACGGAAGCAAATAATTTAGCGATTAAAGGCATCGCTGAAGCCTATTTCAGCAAAGGGAAGCACATTATCACAGTAAAAACTGAACACAATGCAATTCTTGACCCTTGTACATATTTGGAGAAATTGGGATTTGAGATTACTGTTTTACCCGTAAAAACTGATGGATTGATTGATATAGGGGATTTGATCAAAGCGATTCGGGCAGAGACGATTTTAGTTTCAGTGATGACTGCTAATAACGAAATTGGGGTGATTCAACCGATCGCCGAAATTGCAGCAATCTGTCGCGGAAACGACATTCTTTTTCACACAGATGCGGCCCAGGCGATCGGCAAAATTCCCCTCGACGTACAGGAGATGAATATCGATCTAATGTCCTTGACAGCGCACAAAATCTACGGGCCAAAAGGCATCGGTGCTCTCTACGTCCGCCGCCACAAACCGAGGGTGCAACTAGCGCCACAAATGCACGGAGGAGGCCATGAACGGGGAATGCGATCGGGTACTCTCTACCCACCGCAAATCGTCGGATTTGCCAAAGCAGTAGAATTAGCAATTTCCGAAATGGAGTCGGAAACAGCACGAGTTGTGAATTTGCGCGATCGTTTGTGGGAAAATTTGAGTAAATTGGGCGATGTTGTGCTCAACGGTCATGCCACGAAAAGATTGCCAGGAAATCTTAATATTAGTGTAGGCGGTGTGGACGGTCAAGCATTGATGTTGGGCTTGCAACCGGCGGCGGCACTTTCTTCGGGTTCTGCTTGCACTTCGGCGAAAATAGCTCCATCTCATGTTTTAGCAGCGATCGGGCGATCGGACAAATTAGCCTACGCTTCGATTCGATTTGGGATTGGGCGCTTCAATACCGCAGCAGAAATAGATGCAGTTTCGGAACACGCCATCGCCACTATTACATCTCTCCGACAAGCCCAAAAAGTGATGAGTTAGAAAGAGCATTCGGCGGTTGAAACCGCCTCTTGTCAAACGAAGTCCGCCTCCGCGGACTAAGAGATAAAGGGAATTTTCGACCCGAATTTGGTATTAAAAGTTTCCTATTTCTTCAGTCCGCGAAGGCGGACTTTGTTTGTGTAGTAGCGATTTCAATCGCCGAGTATAATCGGCACCAATCCTTTACTTAGAACCAAACACCTCGCGTACTCGATAAATTGGTTTTCCCTGCGACTCGTGATAAGTCCGCATCATCACTTCCGCCAGCAAACCAAAACAAAATAACTGCACGCCAGTCAACAGCAAAACCACAGCCAAAATCAGCAAAGGACGATTGCCAATAATTTGACCAAAACCCAATTTTAAAACTGTTAAATAAATGCCTAAAACTGCTCCCACCGTCATCGAACTAAGTCCCAAAAGTCCAAAAACGTGCATCGGCCGAGTTAGGAACTTCTTCATAAAAGAAATAGTTAACAAATCCATCAATACCCGAAAAGTCCGCCAAATTCCATACTTGCTTTGACCGAAACGGCGGGCGTGATGGCGCACCGGCATTTCCGCAATTCTCGCCCCTTCAATAAACGCTAAAGCAGGCAAAAATCGGTGCAATTCCCCGTAGAGATTCAAGTCGGCCACCAACTCCGATTTATAAGCTTTCAAAGAACAGCCGTAGTCGTGCAAAGTTACGCCTGTAACGCGACCGATTAACCAGTTGGCAATTTTAGAAGGAATCAGGCGGCTGATAGTATTGTCTTGCCTGTTTTTGCGCCAGCCACTAACTAAATCGTAGCCTTCATTTAACTTTTCCAACAACAGCGGAATATCAGCCGGGTCATTTTGCAAATCGCCATCTAGGGTCACAATAGCACGACCGATCGCGCGATCGAAGCCAGCGGACATGGCAGCAGTCTGCCCATAATTGCGGCGCAAAAGTACAGCACAAAGGTCATCGCGACTGCTGGCTAATTGCTTGAGAAGTTCAGCAGAACCGTCTTTTGAGCCGTCATCGACGCAAATAATTTGATAGCTGAGTCCAGATGGTTGGATCGAAGTGGCGATCGCCTCAATCAAATGAGGCAAACTTTCCACCTCATTATACACCGGCACTACCACCGAAACATCGAGAACAACCTCAGCCTCAGCTTGCTGTCTCGCCAATTTTTCCAAAAACAATGCAGCGTCCATTTCTTTCTTTAATAACATCAGTAATCATTGGTAATTGGTAATGGCCTGGCGCATCGGGCATTAGTTATTGGTTGTCCTATGTTTGTTCTTAGTTATTGGTTTTAATTACCAATTCCCGATGCCCTATGCCCTATGCCCAATTCCCAATTCCCAATTCCCAATTCCTAGATTGATAACTTGCCACAACTTTAGCATATCCGCGCAATTGTCGGTAATAATCTTGACTGACTTTATCGCCATTCTCCGACAAAACATCAATACCGATACCGTTGCGACCTTGTGCTTTTCCCGAACTGTGAATGTAGCGATCATCTCCCAGATACAATCCTACATGAGTTGCTTTTTCGGGAGTTCCAAAAAATACTAAATCTCCCGGTTCTAAATCATTTATATTACTAACAGGCTGAGTAAGAGCTTCCTGCTGATAAGCATCCCTCGGCAACCAAATACCCGCAGCCACAAAAGCAGCTTGCATCAATCCCGAACAATCATAATTTGGCCCGACAGTACCGCCCCAAAGATAATAATTGGGTTGGTTCATAGCCTCATGCGCAAAAGTAATTGCGATCGGCAATTTTTCCCTAATTTGGGTCTCAGAAAGCTCAAGAGGATGATACACTTTTTCTGTCACATCCAGCAACTCAACATCTCGAATATCCAGCCATCCCGGGTAATCATCTTCGCACAGCCGCACCATCACAGCCGTTGTATCCAAGTTTACATCGCTCTGTTCTAGGGAGAGTTTGAGGGCGCGCAAATGCCGCCCCAGCGCCGCTTGAGTGGCGAGTCGATCGCACTTTGGGGAATCGTAAATATTTATGTTCGATCGCGCCCGGTATTCCAGAACATCAGATAATTGATAATTGGCCATTGCTAATTGCTAATTGTTTGCTGTTAATTGTTCGCATTTAGCGATCGACTGCCACGAGCCACGAGCCATTAGCCGTCACCCACCAGCCATCAACTATGACATTTTTTCACAAAGACGAACAATTAGAAACCCTCGGCAGTAGCATTATAGCCTCCGCCAAGGCAAAATTTGCAGGATTGACGGGCGATCGTACAGCCATTACTTGGATAGTCTACGATCCACCGGTGCGAGTCAACACAGGCGGCGCCCTGAGCCCAGAAGAATTTTGGAAATATCAACCGCGAGGTTTTGAAGCTAGAGCTTCAGAACGAATTTATCCGGCCAGCATCGTCAAATTATTCTACCTCGTGGCCATCTGGGAATGGGCGCAAAAAGGGATGATTAAAACATCGCCAGAATTAGAACGCGCCGTCCGAGATATGATAGTTGATTCCAGCAACGATGCTACCAGTTTAGTAGTAGATGCACTCACCGGCACAACCAGCGGCCCAGAATTATCAGAAGGCCCATTTGAAACTTGGAAACAGCAGCGAAACATCGTTAATCGTTACTTGCAATCATTAGATTGGCCGGAATTACAAAATATTAATGCCAACCAAAAAACCTGGTGCGATGGGCCCTACGGTCGCGAACGAGCATTTCTGGGCGAATTAATGGAAAATAGAAATATGCTAACCACAAATGCAGTGGCGCGTTTGCTACACAGTATAATCGGCGGCGTCGCGGTTTCGGCAACAGCATCGCAAGAGATGATGGGTTTAATGAAACGCAGTTTGGAACCAGCAGAATTAGAGGCAGATCCTGAAAATCAAGTTACAGGTTTTTTAGGTGGGGGATTGCCACAAAATGCAAAATTGTGGTCAAAAGCGGGACTGACAAGTCAAGTGCGTCACGATGCGGCTTATATTGAAATACCGAATTTGCGACCGTATTTGTTAGTTGTATTTACGGAAGGGAAAGAGAATAGCAGGAATGAAGAGATTTTACCTTTTGTATCGCAGCAAGTTCTCGAAGCAATGAAAGCACTTGATTAGACGAGACGGTGTTGCTGAATTTAGGTATGATTCACTCGAAACAGCAATCCCTGAAACTTAGTAGGGGCAATTCATGAATTGCCCGAAATTTAGAGTAGGGGCAATTTATGAATTGCCCCTACTCTAAATTTCGGAGGTAAATAATACTCCAAATCAGCAATGCCAGTTTTTTATAATTTTATCGTAAACAGCGATCGGCTAATCTTCCACAATCTCATACAAATCTTCGACCATCACGTCAAAAGTCCTGGCTAACTTGTCCAAGGCTGTCACGTCAATTGTGGCTAATCCGGGCGATCGGGCATAGGTTCTCAGCGTACTGTAGACTACGCCCGATCGCTCAGAAACCTCTTTGATCGTCCAGCCTTTCTGGGCAGCAAACTCTCGCACCCGTAATCTAATTAAGCCCATAAGCTATTGAAACCTGACTAATATCAGTCACAAAATTATACTGCAAAAGGCGATCGGCTACTCTTTGACGACCTCAACCAAGTCTTCCACCATCACGTCAAAAGTACGTGCCAACTTGAGCAGACAAGTAAAATCAACCATTGCCATTCCTGGAGAACGCGAATAGGTGCTGAGGGTGCTGTAGTTGACTCCCGATCGGTCAGAAACCTCTTTGATCGTCCAGCCTTTCTCACCAGCAAATTCTCTAACCCGCAATCTAATTAAACCCATTGACAGACCACTAGATTTAGTTTTTTATAATTTTATCGTAAACAGCGATCGCTCACTCCTG
>JANNOR010000006.1:0-9294 GCA_031399265.1 Cyanobacteria bacterium SOY_34_metabat_3
GCGGGAACTAATTTCCAACGCCGTCGATGCCATTGCCAAACTCAAAATGGTTTCTCGATCGGGCGAATACAGCGGCGACATTGGCGAACCACAAATCAATATTGCGATCGACAAAGAAAACAAAACACTCTCAATTACCGACAACGGCATCGGCATGACAGCCGACGAAGTAAAAAAATACATCAATCAAGTCGCCTTCTCCAGCGCTGAAGAATTTATTCAAAAATATCAAGGCAGTGGCGATGACGCAATTATCGGTCACTTTGGACTCGGTTTCTACTCTTCTTTCATGGTAGCTCAGAAAGTAGATATTGATACTCTTTCTTACCAAGAAGGTGCACAAGCTGTACACTGGTATTGCGACGGTTCACCCGCTTTTGAACTATCAGAATCTGCCCGCACCGAACGCGGTACTACGATTACTCTCACTCTCCAAGACGAAGAACTAGAATATGTAGAAGCCACTCGCATTAAGCAGTTAATCAAAACTTACTGCGATTTTATGCCGGTTCCGATCAAATTTGAGGGTGAAGAACTCAACAAGCACAAGGCAATTTGGCGGGAATCAGCCAGCAATTTGCAGAAAGAAGATTACTTAGAATTGTACCGCTATCTTTACCCGTTCCAAGACGAGCCGCTGCTTTGGGTACACTTAAATACAGATTATCCTTTCATTGTTAACGGGATTCTGTTCTTTCCGAAACTGCGGCCGGATGTCGATGTCACCCAAGGCAATATCAAGCTGTTTTGCAACCAAGTTTTTGTCAGCGATCACTGCGAAGAAATCATTCCGAAATTCTTGATGCCGCTGCGGGGAGTCATTGACAGTACCGATATTCCGCTAAACGTGTCTCGCAGTTCCCTGCAAAGCAACCGCACGGTGCGGAAAATCGCTGATTATATCGCGAAAAAAGTGGGCGATCGCCTCAAGGAACTCTATCGGGACGATCGCACCGAATACATCCGCTGCTGGCAAGATATCGGCACTTTTGTCAAGTTCGGCACTCTCAACGACGACAAGTTCAAAAAGCAAGTCGAAGATATCTTAATCTACCGCAGCACCTACGAACCAACAGCGGCAAAGCCAGACACTGAAACGCCAGAAGTTCAAGTGCAAGCCGAGGCCGGCGATTTGTGGCAAGATGTCACTCCCAAGTCGGAAACTTCGGGTTCAATGCAGCCTTACACGACGCTAAAAGAGTATTTGGAACGCAATCAAAAAACTCACGAAAATCGGGTGTTTTATTGTACGGAACCAGCGTCTCAAGCAACTTATGTCGCGCTGCACAAAAGCCAAGGTTTGGAAGTGCTGTTTATGGATTCTTTCATCGACACGCACTTTATCAGTTTCCTCGAACGAGAATACTCAGATGTCAAATTCTCGCGGGTGGATTCCGATTTGGATGACACGCTGATTGACAAAGAAAAAGAGGCGGAAATTGTCGATCCGACTACTAATAAAACTCGCAGCGAACAAGTTAAAGAATTGTTCCAAAAGGCGATCGGCAAACCGAAAGTCAACATCCGCACAGAAGCTTTGAAGTCAGATGCTGCGGAGGCTGCACCACCCGCGATCGTCCTGTTACCGGAAGCTTTGCGCCGGATGCGCGATATGACGGCCCTATTGCAGCAGCAAGCGGCTGAATTCCCTGAAGAACACGTTTTGCTGGTGAATACGGCGCACCCGCTGATTCAAAATCTGGCTAATTTGAGCCAAGGTGCGATTATTCAAGGCGAGGGAGACTCGCCGTCAGCCCAGTTGGCGGGTATGATTTGCCACCACGTTTACGACTTGGCTTTGATGGCCCAAAAAGGTTTTGATGCTGAGGGAATGAAAGAGTTTGTAGAGCGATCGAATCAAGTGTTGACAAAATTGACCGAACGTGCTATGTAATTAACCCCCCCAACCCCCCTTGCTAAGGGGGGGAGTAAGAATTGATTTCCCGTCGTAAACCGGACAACAAGAATTAATTTCCCTTGCCCAGCGGGCAATCGGAGGCTTTCTTGTCCCCCCCTTAGCAAGGGGGCTAGGGGGGTTCTACGCCGTTGCTATATAATAAAAGGCTGCATACAAAAAACGGTAATCTGGAGGGCAATATGTCACGGAAATGTCAGCTAACGGGAAAGAAGGCGAATAACGGTTTTGCAGTTTCTCACTCGCACCACCGCACTCACAAGTTGCAAGAAGCAAATTTGCAGTGGAAGCGGATTTGGTGGCCGCAGGAGAAGCGCTGGGTAAGATTGCATCTTTCTACAAAGGCAATTAAAACCTTGCAACACAAGGGTTTAGAAATTATGGCTAAGGAAGCTGGAATTAATCTGTTCAAGATGTAATAAATTTCTTGGCTAAGAAAGGACTAAAGTCCTGACTACAAACCTTTTTTTAGGTTCGTAGTAAAGACTTTAGTCTTTCCTTTATATCCACTTTCTACATTGCAGTAAATAAGTATTCATCATACCTTTGCCTTTCACTTCGATCGCACCGCGACTTTCAAATATATACTTTTCCTGCAATTCCTGATAAGTTGTAGGTGTCACGTGAATGCACCCAGGCTTACCGTGGGATTCCATGCGGGAAGCGGTGTTAACGGTGTCTCCCCACAAATCGTAAATAAATTTTTTAATGCCGATGACTCCGGCGACAACCGGGCCAGTATTGATGCCGATTCTGATGCTAAGATTTTGATTGTGGGTATTGCTGAACTCATCAATTGCATCCAGCATATCCAGGGCCATTTCGGCGATCGCTACTGCGTGATCCGGGCGAGGAATTGGCAGCCCTCCTACTACCATGTAAGCGTCGCCAATAGTTTTAATCTTTTCCAAGCCGTGCTTTTCTGCTAGGTTGTCGAAGGTCGAAAAGATGTCATTCAGCAAGGCAACTAATTGGGTTGGAGAAACTTGCGAACTCAGTTGAGTAAAGCCTACTATGTCCGCAAATAAGACAGTCACATCAGCAAAAGTATCTGCGATCGTACTGTCTCCCCGCTTCAACCGATTTGCTATTTCTTCAGGCAAAATATTCAACAGCAAACGCTCGGATTGTTCCTGCTCGTATTGTAGCGCTTTTAAAGTTTCGTTGAGAGCATTAGTCCGTTCTTCGACTCGGAATTCTAACTCATCATTCAGCTTTACAAGCTGCATTTCTGCCCACCTGCGATCGGTGATATCAGTACCGATCGCCAGCAATCCTATAAACTTTCCTCCCGCATCAAACAGCGGTTTATTTGCCCAGGCTACCCAAACGCGATCGCCATTACGCCGAATACTTTCATTTTCATTTCGCACATACTGTTCTGGTTGATTTAAAATTTTCTGTAGCATTACTGCTAGGTTGTTTCCCGTGCTATCTGTCAGGGGGACAATTGTGCCAACTGCATTTTTTCCAAGTATTTCTTCCTCGTCATAACCAAAGAATTTTTCTGCAAATTCGTTAAAAAAAGTAATGTTTCCTTCTGTGTCTAACTTTAAAATAATGCTATTAGCATTTTCGACCAAATCCCGATACTTAATTTCGTTTTGCCGCAGCGAATCCTCTGCCTCGATGCGTTCGGCTACAGTGGCAGCCAACAGCAGCGAAGTAATTACAATTACGCTCATAAAAGCCTGCAAAAATAAGATGGCCTGATTGATACTTTCTGCTTTGCCAATAAAGGGCCCACCTCCCTGAGAACCACCCCAAATAGCGATGCTGGATACTAGGAAAGATGCGATGACAGCGCCGCGCTGATCGAATTGAATGGTTGCCCAAATTACTAAAGGAAATGGCAAGTATTCGAGGGGATAACCTGAGAGATTACTGCCACTCCGAGAGTTATATACGACCCAACTCACTACGATTAATGACAGCAGGCATATTCCTGCCCAGATGCGATTTATACTGATTTGCCGATCGGCTGTTGCTGGTTTTTGGTATAAAATCAATAACAGGGGAGCAAAAATCAAAACTCCTAACGTATCTCCCAGATACCAACTCCACCGAATTGCCCAAAATTCGCTCCAGTCAACCATACCAGTTAAACACAGGCGCAACGTGCCGAGAGTGCAGTTAATTTGAGTGGCAACTACAGCGCCGCAAAAAACTAAATTGACTACATCGATCAGCCGATCGAGTGAGGGGCGAAACTTGAGCTGGTGCAGTAAAGTAAATGCACACAAAGCTTGTAAACAGGCGCAAAAAGCACTAATTGCTGCAAGTGTTAAAGATACCTTAAGGTTAACAGTCTCGTAAAAAAATACGCCTAAAGCTATTCCCGGCCAAACGCGCCGCCCGAATAATAAAACTGCAGCTTGTGCGATTCCTGCGGGAGGCCAGACGCAGGTAGCTAATTTATTTACGCCGGGGATTGAAACTGCAACTTTTGCTCCTAAAGCGTAAACGATCGCAATTGCAGCTATTTTTGCTAAATATTTCCAATTTCTCGATTGAGCAAATCGCAGAAACTGATGATTGTTTTGATTCATAGTAAATTTCATAACTTTAGTTAAGTCATTTGATCCCATTGATAAAATAAGTAATCATTTCACCTTTGCCTTTGACTTCAATTGTGCCGCGACTTTCAAATAAAAACTTGTCCTGCAATCGCTGTTTTGTGGCAGATGTGACTTGAATGCGCCCCGGTAAACCGTGGGATTCCATGCGGGAAGCGGTGTTAACGGTGTCTCCCCACAAATCGTAAATAAATTTTTTGATCCCGATGACTCCGGCGACAACCGGGCCGCTGTTGATGCCGATTCTGATGCTGAAGTCTCGATCGTGCATATCGCTAAATTCAGTAATTGCCTGCTGCATATCGATCGCCATTTGGGCGATCGCCTCTGCGTGATCGCTGCGGGGCATCGGTAGCCCTCCTACCACCATGTAAGCGTCGCCAATCGTTTTAATTTTTTCCAATCCGTGCTTTTCGGCGAGGCGATCGAAGGTGGAAAAAATCTCGTTAAGCAAGGAAACTAATTCCGGGGGAGAAATTTGGGCGCTAATTTGGGTGAAACCGACTATATCTGCAAACAATACTGTGACTTCGGCAAAAGTATCGGCGATGATGCTTTGGTCTTGTTTGAGTCTTTCGGCGATCGGTTGCGGTAAAACGTTGAGTAAAAGGCGATCGGATTTTTCTTGTTCTAAGCGGAGGGCTGCTTCTGCTTGTTTGCGATTTGTAATATCTTGAACAGTGCCTTCGTAATAAAGCAAATTTCCATATTCATCGCGGACTATATAAGTGTTTTCCGAAATCCAAATTATACTGCCATCTCGGCGATAAACTAGAGATTCAAAGTCCGATACTTTGCCTGTTTCTAGCATTAAGTTGATAAATTCAGTGCGTTGTGTTTGGTCAACATAAAGTTTGCGGTTAATATCAGTTAAAGTTCCCACTAACTCCTGGCTAGAACTGTAACCGTAAATGCGGATCAAAGCAGGATTGACACTGAGATATTCCCCATCTGGAGTAGTCTGAAAGATGCCGACGATCGCATTTTCAAAAATGCTGCGATATTTTGCTTCAGCTTGTTGCAGCGCTTCTTCAGCACGCTGGCGTTCCCGCGCTTCTACTCCAAAAGTTACGGAGTCTGCTAGAGAAAGAGCGAAACTTTGTTCTTCAATCGTCCAATATCGGGGCATTCCTACCTGTTCTAAACAAAGAACTCCTGCTGTTTTTCCGCCTATTTGAATCGGCGTATCTAGCATGGAAGTAATTCCCAAGGGAATTAGGTAAGATTCTACAAATTCTCTAGTTCTAGAATCTTTTTGGGCGTCAAAGGCAGCTAAGGCGCGTTCTTCTCCTAATGCTTGAAAATAAACAGGATAGTCTGCTGCTGATAGTTCCAAACCGTCTGTATGCTGGTTGAGAGCGCGATCGTACAAATCGAGGCAGTCCATCTTGGATTTAGTGCGATCGTACAGCCAGATGCTCGATCGGGCAACTTCCAGAGTACAACTGGCAGTTTCAGTTATTTGTTGAAGCGCTTTTGTTAAGTCGCCTTGATTCAGCGCTTTATTTTTAGCTAAGTCAATTAATGCCGATTTCTGTTTTTGTAGCTGAAGTTCGCTTTGTTGCAGAGCATTTGTCCGCTGTTGCACTCGGATTTCCAACTTTTCGTTCAGCTTTTGCAGCGCTATTTCTGCTTTTCGGCGATCGGTGATATCTGTGCCAATGCAGAGGATTCCCAGGAGTTCTCCCCCTGCATCAACCAGCGGTTTATTTGCCCAAGATACCCAAACGCGAGATCCGCTGCGGCTGATATTTTCATTTTCATAGCTCGTAAAGCGATCGGGATTTTGTAAAATTTCATTATAAACCAATTGTAAATTATTCCCTTCGATATCGGTCACGGGAATAATTGTTCCCACTGCATTTTTACCAATGATTTCTTCCTGATTGTAGCCAAAAAATATTTCGGCAAACTCATTAAAAAAAATAATCGTACCGTCCGCCGCCAATTTAACAATAATACTGTTAGCATTTTCTACCAATTCTCGATATTTAATTTCGCTTTCTCGCAGAGAATTTTCCGCCTCAGCGCGTTCGGCTACCGTCGCTGCCAATAACAGCGAAGTAATCGTAACTACACCCATAAAAGCTTGCAAAAATAAGATAGCTTGATTGATATCCTCGGCTTTGGCTATAAACGGCCCGGCGCCATGAGAACTGCCAAAAATTGCGATACTTGAGACAATGAACGACGCCAAAACAGCGGCCCGCTGACCGAATTGAAGGGCCGCCCAAATTATTAAAGGAAACGGCAAATATTCCAGAGGATAGCGAGAAATAGAAGCTTCATTTTTCGACTCAAAGACAATCCAGCTCACCCCAATTAATAAAATCAACCATACTGTTCGCCAAATTAAATAATTCTTCTGACGATATGTTTGTCTTTTTGAGCGATCGGCAGTTGCTTTAGAGCGGAAAAATATCAGAATTAAAGGAGTTAAAATTAAAACTCCCATTGTATCTCCCAACCACCAATTCCACCTAGTTGACCAATATTCTGCCAAATCTACTTTGCCAGCTAAATATAGGGAAAATGCGCCAATAGTACAACTGATTTGAGTAGAAATTATCCCGCCAAATAAGATTAAATTAACTACATCTTTTAGGCGATCGAGAGACGGGCGAAACCGCAGCCAACGCAGCATAGTTACAGCAAAAACAGCTTGCAAAATCGCCCCGATATTTCCTCCAACCCAAACCGCAAATATCTGTTCGGTTGGGTTGAAAAAATTGAGCAAAAATATACCTAAAACTATAGCAGGCCAGACTTTTCGACCAAACAATAAAAGTCCGGCGAGGGCAATTCCTGCGGGCGGCCATACCGAGGAAGCAAAGGGATTGACACCTGGAATTGAAAATGCTAGCCTCGCCCCCACGGCGTAGGCGATCGCAACGAGAGTTACTTGGGCTAAGTACCGCCCAATTCGGGATTGAGGGAATCGAAGAAACTGATTTAGGTTCAGATTCATATCGAGTTTTAAGTTTTAGAGATTTTCACACTAGAAGGAAGAGGGAAAAAGGAAGAGGGAAGAAGAAGCTAATGTAGGGGGCGCACTGCGTACGAGGCTAAATGTAGCTAATGTAGGTGCGCACTGCGCACCTTACCGATTATAAAGACTTATTTGATAGCGGCTTCAATCCACTGTTTTAAGGTAGAATTGACTTCATCGATGGGGATTTCATGAGATATTTTAGTTGCTCTTTCCACAACTTCGACTTTGCCTGTTTTTAGCGAACGGCCGGTCACGATGCGATAGGGAATGCCGATTAAATCGGCATCTTTGAATTTAACTCCGGCGCGTTCGTCGCGGTCATCTAGTAATGTTTCAATACCGGATTGGTTGAGTTCTGCGTAGAGTTTTTCGGCTAATTCTACTTGTTGAGCGTCGGTAATATTAGGGATACAGATGATCGCGTGATAGGGGGCGATCGCCACTGGCCAAATTATCCCATCTTTGTCGTAGGATTGTTCTACGGCTGATTGAGCTAAACGCGATACACCGACGCCGTAACAGCCCATCACAAACGGCTTTTCTTCGCCTTGTTCGTTGGTGTAGGTGGCGCCCATTGCTTCGGAGTATTTTGTGCCTAATTGGAAGATGTGGCCGACTTCAATTCCTCGGGCGCTTTGCAATGTTTGTTCGGGATTGTGCACGGCCCGATCGTCCTTTTTGGCAGTCCTGACACCTACAACCGTCTCAGGTAGCGGAAACTCTTTGCCCCAATTGGCTCCGACAACGTGATATCCTGATTCGTTAGCACCAGTTACGAAGTTTGTCAAGTCAACCGCAGTGCGATCGACCAAACGCAAAAACTTAGAATTTACCTCCTTGCTACCAGCAATAAAATCATCAGCAACATCGGGAGCCATATAACCCAGAGGTAAAGATTTAGCAGCCCATTTTTGCTGAGCTTCTGCATCGGGAACAGTCAAAAATAGGATGGTTTTTGCTTGATAATTGCCAGCTAACTTAGTCAATTCATTCAGCAATTTTACCTGATTCACATCTTGGTCGCCGCGAATGCTGACCAATACCAGCACTGTGATGCCGCTGTCATAAACGGCTTGATAAAGTACATTTTTGACAACTTGAGTAGGAGAACATTTGAGAAATTTGCAGACTTTCTCAATTGTTTCAGTTCCCAGCGTTTCTCGCTTTTCAAAAGTTGCAAAAGGCGACGCTTCCGCATCAGCAGGAATTGACACAGCCTTTTCCACATTAGCAGCATACTGACCGTCTTCTGTGTAAAGAACTTGGTCTTCCCCAGCTTCAGCCAACACCATAAACTCTTGAGAACCAGAACCACCAATTGCTCCAGAATCGGCATCTACTGCTCGGAATTGCAAGCCCGATCTGCGCAGCATATTGCTGTAAGCTTGAGCCATATCCTGATAAGTTTGTTTCAGACTTTCTTCATTTGCATGGAAAGAATAGCCATCTTTCATAATGAATTCGCGGCCGCGCATCAAGCCAAATCTGGGGCGAATTTCATCGCGAAATTTATTTTGGATTTGATACAAATGTACGGGTAACTGGCGATAAGAACGAATGGTATCTTTAGCAACTGTAGTAATTACTTCTTCGTGAGTCGGCCCCAATCCCAATTCTGTATTGCGACGGTCTGTGAGAGCAAACATGATACCTTCAGCTTGAGTGTAGGTGTCCCAGCGGCCGGATTCCCGCCACAAATCGGCCGGTTGCAGTTGCGGCAAAAGGCATTCTTGAGCGCCGGTAGCATCCATTTCTTCGCGCACAATTTGGGAGACTTTTTTGAGAACTCGCCACATCAAAGGGAGGTAAGC
>JANNOR010000007.1:0-14388 GCA_031399265.1 Cyanobacteria bacterium SOY_34_metabat_3
TTATAATTTGATTGAATTGGTCTGGCATTCAGCGAAAGAATATATAGCACATCGACTGTTTAAATCAGTAGAAGAATTGTCGCAATTGCTACATAGATTATTAAATGAAGGAGAAATGGTTATTAAATGGTATCGAAAAATTAAAAATAAAGGCAATGCTATTTTATCCGGTTTAGCTGCGTAGCAGCTTATATCTGCTTCAATCATGTCTTTATTCGTATGATAATAAGCCAAGGCAGCATAAACTTGAGATAAGGTTAAATGAGGGATTTCTTGTGCAATCTCCTCTGGACTCATACCCATCTTATAATCAATAGTAATCCGTCGTACTGTCACTCCCGTACCCGCAACGATCGGACAACCATTATGAATTCCCGGATTGGTAGTAATCAGCGTTCCAATATCGATCGCGACTGACGCAACAGGCATAATTTTACCCCTGTAAACTTTTTACTCCACTTTACCATATTTTATACTCTATTTCTAATTAAGCGCGATCGCCCTTAATGTCACTTTTCTTAATTACCAAACAAACTCGGCTCTACATGAAAAAAACTCCCCAGAATCAATGCCAACTCTTTGTCAATATCTCGATCGCCATTAACCACTTCAGACACTCTTTTTTCGGAACCCATAACTGGCACCAAATCCACAGGCTGTAACTCTCTTTGTTCCATCAAAAACAGCAATATTGAATGAGGCGTTGCTGTGATTCCTGGTGCATAGTATTCTTGCTCAAATTTTTCAATCAATGCAATTAGCAATTCATATACTTCATTTTCTTCAGGAGTGCGATCGCACTGGTGCATCAACTCTTCCACCATACTCAGAGCTTTCTCATTATCCGCTTCATTTCTAATTATTTTCGGCTGGTATTGAGACAATAACTCTTTGTATTTATCAGGATTAAAAGTAAGGGTCATTTTTCCATTTCTCCTTATCATACTCAGCATGGGTAAGAATATATTTGATATAAACTAATTGGCTTTCATAATCAATACTAACTATTAATCGATAATTATTACCTTTGATATTAAAAAGTGTAAACCCCCAACAGCTTCGGCTTTAGGAAAAACAGATTGTACCTCAATTAAGTTAGACCATTTAGCCTTGCTAGCAATTTTAAACCAGTTATCCAAAGCTTCCCCGCAATCAGCATGAGTTTCGCTGTATTCACGCACCCGTCGGTAGCTGATTATGTGCATCTACTATAAGCAATTTAAACTAAATTTCAGTTTAGCTCAGCCAATTTTTTTCGTCAAGTGCGATCGCATTTCATGTCCAAAAGTGCGATCGGCCCTATTGTAACAATACAAAACAACTACTAGCTCAAATTGATTCTCTAGCTGCAATTGTACGATTTTAAATGTTGTAGGGGCGGGTTCACTAACAATAATTGCCAATAATCTACAATTTCATAAACCCGCCCCCGCCCATACTAAAGTGTCAAAGATTGAGGATTTGTCTCAATCAATTTGGCTAAATCTTGCAAGAAAGACGCAGCATCAGCACCGTAAATCACTCGGTGATCGCAAGTAATATTCACCTGCATTTGCCGCTTCACTCCCATCAAACCATCTTCAGTCGCCACTACTTGCGGCCGCGAAGCACCGATCGCCAAAATCGATCCTTGATTCGGCGGCAAAATCGCATCAAACTTATCTACTCCAAACATTCCTAAATTGGAAAGAGTGAAAGTTCCCGTGCTATACTCATCGGGTTTCAACTGTTTGGCGCGCGCGCGATCGACTAAATCTTTCCAAGTGCGAGACAGGGAATACAAGTCCAGGCGATCGGCATTTTGGAGCACCGGCGTAATCAAACCGCCGCCCTCCATCGCCACAGCCACAGCCACATTAATATCAGCCCGATATTGAATGGCTGACTCCACATAACAAGCATTTAGCAGAGGATGTTTTTGTAAAGTTACTGCTACAGCCTTCGCCAGCAGAGCAGTCATCGTCACACCTTTCGGCTTAATTTGTTTGTAGAGTTTGTCCAGATTATCGGTAGTAATTGTGTAACCAACGCGGAAACAGGGCACGCTCAAACTTACCGCCATGTTACGCACAACGGCATTTTGCAACGCATTCATTGGCACTGTTTGGCCCGTCATCGCCATTGCTGGGACAGGCTGTGGTGCCGGTTTAGCTGCTGCGGGTGCAGGTGCTGGTGCGGATTGTGGGGCTGCTGCGGGGACTGTCACCAGTTGCTGAACCGGTGCGGGTTGAGTTTTACCTGCGGCGGCTTCGACATCCTCTGCGACAATCCGGCCGTGGGGGCCACTTCCTTTGATAGAATTCAAATCTACTTTCAGTTCTTTGGCCAACTTGCGAGCACGCGGAGAAACGACGCTGCGGCCGTTTTGGCGGCTGACGTTTTGCTGCAAACCGCCTGATGTTGCGGCTGCGGCTGGGGCTGGGCTGGGAGCAGGGGCTGCGGCTGCGGCTGGAGCGGCTGATCCTTGTTTTTGAGCTTCGGCGATTTCGGCTTCAGTTTCTGCTACTAGGGCGATGGCTGCTCCCACCGGCGCAACTTCGCCCGCAGGGACGATAATTATGGCTAAGTAGCCTTCGTAGAAAGATTCTACGTCCATGTCGGCTTTGTCGGATTCAACCACGACTACCGTTTCGCCTTTTTCTACTTTGTCCCCGGCGGATTTGACCCAGGAAACAATTTTGCCCTCTGTCATGGTAGAACTCAGGGCTGGCATGAAAACTTCGCGAATCATCTGTAAAATTCCTTTTTAGTTACTAATAGGTAATCGGTGTTTGGCAATTGGTAATTGGCGATCGCCAATACCGGCAATTATGATTATTATGCCAGTCTCTAGTCCGAAGATGTGTCACTAATGACTCAAAATCACTTGCCAATTACCAATTGCCAATTGCTAAGTTCTAAATATCACCTCGAATTTCTTCGACTATGCCGTCGCGGAGGAGAACTTCTACTTGCATTTTTTGAATCAAGTTTTCTCCTAAGCCGACTGTGAATGTACCGTCAATTTGACCTTGACTTACTTCTTGTTCGAGGTCTAATACCTGCACTTGCTGAAGTTGTTGCAGACTTTGGTTTTTCTGTTCTAGCAGTTTACTTTTCTCTTGATTTACCTGCACTTGAATGTTTTCTATTTGCTGCATTACCTGCGGGCCTGGTGGTTGCAGGCTTTGCTTCTGGATTTCAGAAATCATGCGCTGGCCTTGCATTTCTAGCTGTTGTAGCTGAGAATCTGTTTGATTGATTTGGGCTTGGAGTTGCTGTTGAGCTTCTTCTTTCCAACGGGGAGTAACGATGACTTTAACGTTAATCGATCGCTTCAATTCTAATTGTGGTTGCATAAAGTTGTTGATTGTCAGTTGGGAATTAGTCATCAGTCATCAGTCATCAGCCATCAGCCATCAGGAGAGCAAACATTTTCTAAGGACTGAGGACTGAGAACTGAGAACTCAGTAATGGGACTCGGGACTTGGGAAAAGTTTTCCTTCGCTATTCCCCAAATCCACGGAATATTTTCAAAACATCCCGTCAATCATATCGCGGTAGTGTTCCGTCACAACCGGGCGCTTAATTTTCAGGGTTTGAGTCAGCATTCCATTTTCCATCGAAAATGGCTCTAAAATCAACCGAAACGGGCCAATCCGATCGTCCGCGCGGTATCCGGGGCGATTTTGCACCTCGCGGTTCAATTCTTGGCGAAATAAGTCTTGAATTGTCTTGCTATTCCAGTCAATTTCGTGTAGTGGCGGATTTTGAGTTTCGGCCCATTTCTGCACGGCTTCTGCATTGGGGACAATTAAGGCACCGACGGATTTCTGGTCTTGACCCACCAGCATAATTTGGTCGATGTAGGGGCTGCGGAGACAGGCGTCTTCTATGGGCTGAGGTGCGATATTTTCGCCGTTAGTCAGGACGATCGTATCTTTTGCCCGCCCGGTTAAGATTAAATCGTTACCCGGTGTCAGCCAGCCCAAGTCGCCAGTATCGAACCAGCCTTCGGGGTCGATCGCCTTTGCAGTCGCTTCAGGATTAAGATAATAACCTGCCATAATTTGCGGCCCGCGCGCCAAGACTAAGCCGCGCTGACCAGTTGACAGTTGTTGCCTAGTATCAGGATCTACTATTTTAATTTCCGTGTGGGCGATCGGCTGACCCGCCGAACCCTTGAGATTGTGCCAAGCGCGACGCACCGTTAACACCGGCGAAGTTTCGGTTAAACCGTATCCGACTAACAAACCGATATTCGATATTTCAAAGAAATTGTCCAAGTGCGTGGCCAAAGAACCACCGCCACTAATTGCCCATTTGAAACTTCCTCCCGTAGCTTCCCGAACTTTTTGGTAAACCAGTTTTTCGGCAACGGCGTGAATGGGTGACAACAGTATGCTTTTGATGCGGGCGACCAGTTTTTCGGACGACGAAGCAGGTTTTAAACTAAGAGTCAATCCTTGGAAAATGCGACGGGCTTCTATGTATTGCTGACTAGCAGATAGGAGAAAGTTAACCAATTTTTGTTTGTTGGCTGGCTGTTCCCGAAATTGCTTTTGTACTGCCTCGTAAATCGATTCCCAGATGCGCGGAACGCTCACCATGTACTGAGGTTTGTAAGTCTTAAAATCTTGTTTGAAATAACGAATGCTGGTGTAAATTTGGGTGCATCCTTGGGAAAACATAAAGTATTCAACAGTGCGCTCGTAGGCGTGCCAACTGGGGAGAATACTGAGGACGCCTTCGCCGGCTTCTGGCTGAAGAATTGTGCCGAAAGTATTGATTTGGTGCAGCAGGTTGCTGTGAGTGAGCATCACACCTTTGGGTTTGCCCGTAGTGCCGCTGGTGTAAAGCAAAGTGGCGAGGGTTTGAGGCTTGTGATTGGTCGGTTTGAGGGCGCGGTTTGCGCCTGTGGCCGTGACTTGGGAAAATTTGACCGTGTTGAGGGTTTGGCTGGCTTCTGGTTCTTCGTCGGAGAGGAGGATGACGAGTTGGACGGGCAAATCGGCGAGACGGTGTTGCAGTTTTTTGAGTAATGCCAGGTTTTCGACTACCAAAGCGGTGCAGCCACTGTCTTTGATGATGTACAGGAGTTCTTCGGGATCTGCGGTGGCACCTCGGACGGCGTTGGCGGCCCCGGCCATCATGATTCCTTGGTCGGCTATCAGCCAGCGGGGGCTGTTGTCGGCGAAGAGGGCGACGCGGGGAGGGATTGGTTCTGCTGGATTTGGTTCGATGCCGAGGGCTTGGAGGCCTGCTGCGAACCGTTGGATTTCTTGGTAAAGGTCGGTGTATGTCAGCTTGATTTCGGGCTGGGTGTGGGGATCGTGGAGGGCAACGGTTTGACCGAATTTTTGTTGGGCGATCGCCCAAATTTCTGGTACTGATTGGATGGAGGTGTAATCGATCAGGCGGCTGAGGTTAGCGCGATCGCGATCGGTCATTTGAGAGCGGGCGTCAAGTGCGGGGGGGTTCATCGGGTATTTTCCTGGGTTTTGGGAGATAAAGTTATTGGTACAAGTTTAATATCAGAGTTATTTTAGAGCTTTGTGGCAGTGTGGTGACAGTTTGTCAACCTGCCGCTGTTTATTTGGAAAATTTAGAGATACAAAATGATGAGATTTATAGCTGGACAGAAACACAGGAATTTATCAACGTTGATAGTATTTGGTTTGGGTGCGATGGTAGCATTATGTGGAAATGTACTTGGAGCCGAAGTTGCACAGACACAACCAGAAAATAGTAGACGAACATTTGCCGATTGGTGTCGCCAAAAAGATTCTTTGACTCCTGAAGCTAAACATACCGTTGAGGTGCTGTTGAAGGGAACTAAGACTACTGACTGTAATGCGGCCGATCGGAAACTTTCGAGTCTCACGGGACTCCTCGTCAGCAGAAATCAAATCAGCGACATCAAACCGCTAGCATCCTTAACTAACCTGACTTCGCTCCTCCTCAGCGGAAATCAAATCAGCGACATCAAACCCCTAGCATCTTTGACTAACCTGACTTCGCTCCTCCTCAGCGGAAATCAAATCAGCGACATCAAACCCCTAGCATCTTTGACCAAACTGACGGATCTTCGCCTCATCAACAATCAAATCAGCGACATCAGACCGCTAGCATATTTGAGTAAACTGACGATGCTCGACCTCAGCCACAATCAAATCAGCGACATCAAACCGCTAGCATCTTTGACTAAACTGACTTTGCTCTACCTTGACAACAATCAAATCAACGATATCAAACCATTGCAATCTTTGACTAAATTGACGGATCTTCGCCTCATCAACAATCAAATCAGTGACATCAAACCGTTAGAATCCTTGACTAACCTGAAACAACTCCATCTCAGCGGAAATCCGATCGCACCCAAGACTTGTCCTCTCAAGCCAGAGTCTATCTGTAAGTGGTAACTACAAGCTAAACCATAAAACTTTACAGTTTAGAAAATTAGCCAATCGAGTCCGATCGCCAATTCTATCCTCACATCGGCTTCAGTCAGGGGTAGATTGTCGGGAAGGTCGATCGTAATTTGCATAATTTAAGGTACTTTTTAATTTCAGAGTTATAAGATTATGAAACTTATATTTACATAGAAACATATGAATTTATCAAAGTCGATCGCAGTTACTTGTTGTGCGATCGCCCAAATTTCGGGTACCGATCGGATGGATGTGTAATCGATCTGGCGGCTGAGGTTGGCCCGATCGCGATCGGTCATTTGAGAGGGGGCGTCTGCTGCGGGGCGGTTTATAGTTATTTTTGTGAGTTGTGGGCGATCGAAGTATTTGGTGAATTTAGAATCTCTAGCTTTTTGCACAATAGCCTTCTCGATCGTAGCCTTCTACCGAAAGGAAGAGATTTTGACTGTTTTTTGCATTTAGAACTGAAAAAAGCGGGCTGTCCCCGACGCGCCCCGATCGAACAAACCTGTGAGAAACCCGGTTTCTGCGTCCGCTGCTTGCGTTGGTGCGCCAGCGATTAGTTTCCCCTGAATCGGGAGTACAAATTCTTGGCTTGAATCCCGCTATATACCCAGGCTGAATTTTCAATTAATTTCTCGAATTCCTGCTACAAATTAGCAATATTTCTTTACATTAAGTCTTCTGGAATGCAAAAATAATCGAGAATTAAAATTTTTTAATATTTAATTAAGCTATCTGCGTGCATTCACGGGTCTAAAGCACCAGCCGTATCGGATGTGCTTCATACAATCTTCACAATTATCCGCGAATATACGGCTATATTATAAAGATTGTGTAAAGATGACTGTTTAGCGGTAGCCATTGTAGCTATTTTGTAAGCTATGATTGGAGCCAGCGAAAACAACACTTACGTGACAACCGTACTCTACTAAGAAAAACCGAATTCCGACATCCCAAAGTTGTCAAAAAATGTTTTAAATAAGAGGTTTTAGCTGCACAATTTAACAAGGATTTTTAAGCCAGGTAGGTTGCACTAAAAAAATAAAAATTGGACATAACCTGGTTAGTTATCGGTCAAGAAACTTGACAGACAAATTCAACAGGCAAATCTATGAAAAAAAGTTTAGGGGTACAGAATTACTTCGATCGCTCCCAAGCCTCATTGCAGACTGTTCCAGCTCTTCAGAAACTCTTGGAGGAAATCGGTGCAGAACCGACATTAGTTGCAAAATTAAATACAGCCTGTGAAATTTGCGAGTTTCAACTCGGAGATGAAATTACCCAATATCAAACATCTGATAATACCAACAATTTAGCTGAAGAAGCACAGAGCGATCGCAATTTTTATCTCATTTGCCAGGGAAGAGTCAGGCTGCTAGCGGTAGAAGCGTCTCAACAGCAAGAAATTTCGGCGGTGGTACTGGAACTCGGAGCAATATTTGGGACAGACAGCCTATTTATTGAAAGCGGACTGCCTTACAGGGCAATTGCGGCAGGTAGTTGCGAAATCGCCTGCATAAACGCTGGCAAATTGCAGCTTGTTTTAGAGGAATTCCCCCAACTGCAACAGCACTTGCAGCAAGAATTTCAACAGCGGCACCGATTGATATTTTTCAAGACGCAAACAGATTTGCGATCGCTCCCTCCCCACCAACAACAGCTTTTGTGGCCGCTCTTACTTCCTTACACCGAAGAAAGCCGAATTCCGGCCGGAGTTTCCCTCGCCGAGCACTGCCAAAAATCCACCAATCATTATTGGCTGCACAGCGGTAAAATTCAAGGTCAAACACCGCCAATTATCGGCAGTAACTGGGGACATTCAGATGTACCGAGCGACTGGAAAGCAGCAACAGACTTGCTAATTTATCAGCTTAGCGCCGAACAGTGGGAAATCGCCAAAGCCACAAATACTTCCGACAGCAATGCCCGCCCTAAAATCATCCGCAAGCCTCCGATTTTAAGCTTAGTAACGCTATCAAAAAATGCCAGCTCAACCTCAAAAACTGAGCAGTCAAAATTAACCGCAGTCGAGCATCCCAAATCGGCAGCCGGAATCATCAGTTTCCCCAAACCAAAGCGGCGCCGCTGGTTGAGTAGCGGACACCCATTCATTCAACAACAGAGCGCAGCAGATTGCGGAGCTACCTGCTTAGCCATGATTAGCGAATATTGGGGTAAGAAATTCAGCCTTAATTACTTGCGCGAACTGGCAGAAATTGGCCGCAGCGGCGCGTCGCTCAAGAGTCTGGCAAAAGCAGCGGAAAGGATGGGATTTCAAACCCGTCCCGTGCGAGCTTCTTTAACTCCGCTGCGAAATCAAAATCCCTGGATCGCTCACTGGCAAGGCAATCACTACGTTGCAGTCTACCGCTTTAAAAATCAACAGGTTTTAGTTGCCGATCCGGCTGCGGGCAAGCGGTGGATGAGCATTAAAACTTTTACCGAAAATTGGACTGGGTACGCCCTAATTTTAGACCCGACAGCGGAACTCTACCGCAATCACAGTGCCGAACATAAAGGCATCAAAATTAAAAATTTTGTTGGCATAGTCTGGCCCTACCGCGCTGCGATCGCCCAAATTCTGATTCTCTCCTTGTTGATCCAACTATTTGGGCTAGTTACTCCCCTATTTACCCAAGTAATTCTCGACCAAGTAGTTGTCAGCAAAAGCATAGTCACTCTGCACGTTTTTGCGATCGGACTGCTGCTGTTTAGTGTTTGGCGGTCGCTGTTGGGCGCAACGAGACAATATTTGCTGGATTACTTGTCCAACCGGATTGACTTGACTTTGATTAGCGGTTTTATCAGTCACACTCTCAGTTTGCCGATTAAATTCTTTGAATCTCGTCAGGTGGGCGACATCTTGACGCGGGTTCAGGAAAATCAAAAAATTCAGGCGTTTTTGACTCGCCAAGCGATTACTGCTTGGTTGGATGCTTTGATGGCTGTGGTTTACATCGGACTGATGGTTTACTATAACTGGCGTCTGGCTTTGTTGGTGCTGGCTTTGATTCCGCCGATCGTGATTTTGACTTTAGTGGCTACTCCGTTTCTGCGAAAAGTGTCGCGGGAGGTTTTCACCGAAAGTGCTAAGCAAAATTCATCTTTGGTGGAAATGATTACTGGGGTGGCGACGATTAAGGCAACTGCTGCTGAGCGAGAAATGCGCTGGCGCTGGGAAGACCAATTAACCTGCATGATTAATGCTAAATTTCGCGGGCAGAAGTTGGCGAATTCTTTGCAGGTGGTGGGGGGTGGAATTAATACTTTGGGCAGCACGGCTTTGCTGTGGTACGGGGCTATGTTGGTGATTCAAGACGAGTTGACGATCGGTCAATTTGTGGCTTTTAATATGATGATCGGCAGCGTGATTTCTCCTGTGCTGTCTGTGGTGGGACTTTGGGATGAGTTTCAAGAAGTGCTGGTTTCGATCGAGCGTTTGGATGATGTATTCTCGGCCGATCCTGAAGAAAGCCCTTACAAACCAATGCTGGTACTGCCTCGCATTCAGGGAACCGTCAAGTTTGACAATGTTTCTTTCCGCTATGCTCAGGATGAGGAACGCAATACGCTGCAAAATCTTTGCTTTGAGGTGCAAGTTGGAGACACTGTGGCAATTGTCGGCCGCAGCGGTTCCGGTAAGAGCACTTTGGTGAAGCTGCTGCAAGGTTTCTATTATCCAGAAAAAGGGCGGCTGACAATTGACGGCCACGATATTCGGCACATTTCTTTGCAGTCGCTGCGAGTTCAGTTGGGTGTTGTCCCTCAAGATTGTTTCTTGTTTTCGGGAACGATTTTGGAAAATATTACGCTGTACAAAAACGGAAATGATGCTGATTCTGCAAGTTTGGAAGAGGCGATAGAAGTGGCGAAGTTGGCAGAAGCTCACGCTTTTATTCAAGATATGCCGCTTGGTTATCAAACTCCTGTGGGAGAGAGGGGAACGAGTTTGTCTGGGGGCCAGCGGCAGCGAATTGCGATCGCCCGCGCTCTGTTGGGCGATCCCCGAATTTTGATTTTGGATGAAGCAACTTCTTCGCTGGATACCGAGTCTGAGCGCAGGTTCCAGCAAAATCTGGCTCGCATCGGCCGGGATCGGACTGTGTTTATCATCGCTCACCGGCTGTCTACGGTGCGCAGTGCCGATCGAATTTTGGTTTTAGACAAAGGCATTTTAGCCGAACAAGGCAATCACGACCAATTGATGGCCGAACGCGGACTTTACTATCACCTGGCTCAGCAACAACTGGATCTTTAAGGAAGAAGGAAGAAGGAAGAAGGAAGAAAGAAGAAGGAAGAAGGAAGAAGGAAGAAGGAAGAAGGAAGAAGGTTTTAACTTTTAATTCCCAATGCCCAATTACCCATTTCCAATTACCCATTCCCAATTAACCAATTCCCAATTGCCAATTACCAATTTTTAATTACCAATTTGGAGTAAATATCATGCTTTCAGAAGATGGCAAAGAATTATGCGCGGCTCCTGATGAAATAGCTGAAGTTTATGGGGGTGTAGCTTTAAAAGAAAACGAAACTCGAAAAAAAGACCGCTCTTTAGAAATAGTTGAACGTCAAAATCCTTCTTCTCAAACCAATGAGTATATCAATACTGCGAAGTTTCGGCAGCCGGATGCTGATAATTGGTCTACTTCTTTGCACTCGGTACTCGACCAGCCGCCAGTATCTTTTCCCCAGCGGTTGATATTAGGAGGACTGGTTTTTTCCGTAGCTTTTGGGGCGTGGGCAACTTTGGGAAAAATCGATCAAGTCGGTCACGCTAAGGGCAAATTAGTTCCCAAAGGTGATGTTTACAAAATTCACCCGACAGAGACGGGAAAAATTATTAACCTCGCTATCAAAGAAGGTCAAAAAATCAAAGCTGGACAATTATTGGCCGAATTAGACCCGTCCGCTGCCGAGAGCGAGGTGGAGCGTCTCGATAAAATTCTGGACGCTTATCGGATTCAATTGGTGCAAGAGATTAGTTCGATCGAGAGAACTCGACTGGAAGCTGAAGCGAGCCAAGCGATTGCGGCAGCGGACAAGCGGGGGGCCCAAGCTGCGATCGATCGGGCTCGCGCTTCAACGGCCACCTCCAAGTCTCAAATCGAGCAATTGCAAGCAGATGTAGCGTCTCAGCAAGCGCGCAAGCAACAGCTCAAACCTCTGGAAAAGCAGGCCCAAAATCTGTTGTCGCAACTGGAAATCGATGTCACGTCTCAACAGGCGAGGCGCGAGCGCGTGAAACCGCTGCAAAATAAGAGTCAAGATTTGCTAACACAATTGCAAGCAAAAGTGGCGGCTCACAAAGAGCGGATAGGGCGGCTCAAACCTTTGGTAGATGAAGGAGCACTTTCAAAAGACGTATTGTTTCAAGCTGAGGAATCTCTGCGGGAAAGCGAAAATGCCGTGATTAGAAGCCAATTGGGGGAGACAAGTCAGGCTGACGATCGCGCCCTTGATGTCGAGCAAAGTCTGCGCGACAAGCAAACCGCTCAAATCAGGAGTCAACTGTCTGAGACAACTGCGGTTAAGGAAAAGTTGTTTGAAGTCGAGCAAGGTGTGCGCGATCGCACCAGTTCGATCGGCAAAATGCAAGGCCAATTAACCGAACAACTCGCAGAAGTCGATCGGCTCCAAGCCGAAGCCGCCAGCAAACAAGCCGCAGCCCGCCAAACGCAGCTAGAAAAAGAGCAAAAAATTCAGCAGTTGGAAATGGAATTAAATCAAATTAAATCCAAAACTGCCGAAACCCAAACCCTGCTCGCTCAAGCAAAAAATAAGCTCAAACAAAGATTTCTCTACGCACCTGTCAGCGGAGTGATTTCGGCGCTCAACATTCACAACACCGGCGAAGTAGTTCAACCGGGTCAAACTATTGCAGAAATGACTCCGAATCAGGCTCCGCTAGTGCTCGAAGTGAGTTTGCCGAACCGAGAAGCAGGTTTTGTCAAAACCGGAATGCCGGTACAAGTCAAATTCGATGCTTTTCCCTATCAAAATTACGGCGTGATTCCGGGAAAAGTTGTATCAATTTCGCCGGATGCCAAAACAGACGAGCGATTGGGTGTTGTTTACCGCGTGGAAGTGAGTATCGATCGAGACTCAGTGAAAGCCAACAATCAAACCTGGAAACTCAAAGCTGGCCAGACAGCTACTGCGGAAATTGTCATCCGCCAGCGCTCCATAGCCGATATTTTGCTCGATCCTCTCAAGCAACTACAAAAAGGCGGCATGAGTTTGTAGAAATGAGTCATTAGTCATTAGTCATTAGCCAACAGTCAACAGTTAACAGTCAACTAATTTACGCAAAACAGGATAAAACTATGAATTCCCAATTTCACCATTCTGCAAATCATCCCCAAGTTGGAATCAAACCCGAACAATTGGATGAGATAATTTCAGCGATTTTGGCAGGAAAGTATTCTTGGGCTTGTTTTTTACTTTTGCGCTGCACGGGTTACAACCCTCTCGATTATATCCCTTACCGCACTTCCAACCGCTTGCTCAAGGAAAACAGTCAAATCAGGAAATCGGAAACTCAGCCGGCGCTGAGCAAAATTGCGGATTTAGATTATGTGGAAGTGGTGAGGGAAAAACGAGCCGGAGTTCTAGGGGGTTGTGCAATTCAGGTTCTTAGCGAGTTGCACTCAGATACCGCAGGTTTTGTCGCCCAAGTCGGGGGCGAAGGTTCAAATATGTCGGCGCCGGCGGTTGATGTTCACAATCAAGGATTTTTTGTGGGATTTAAGACGCGCTTGTTTAGTTTTGCGGGCAAGTTTTAGTTGCTCTATCGACAACCCGGTTGGTAGGGTGGATTGGCTGCGGGCCTGGTTTTTCGGAGTTTTCTGCCAAAATGGCAACACAGTTGTGCGATCGTACCTGATAATTGGTTGGCGACTCAAAAAAGACAAGCCGATCGGCAATTCATGCTGCCCGTGTTCGATCGGCGTTTGTCTGTAAGGGCGATCGATCGAGCCAAATACTACAATCTAATTCCAGTCTCGTTCATAGGGTATAAAACGAGGCTGGTTTTTGTGTCTGAATGCAGACATTCCAGGACGCACTCCTTACTCTCATCAACCCGGTTGTTCAACTTTGAGCCAGGGCTAGAAGCAAGTATGTTCGTCCCTCAAATCCGGTTGATACATCCAGGACTTGTAGGTATATCTTCTGTAGTTGGGGAGCCAATAGTTAACATATTTTCATAAAGTTATATTGAGATTTTCATTTAAAACAAATCTGCCAAATTGGCAACACAGCTCTAATTAGTCCAGATATATTAGGTACATCAAAACAAAACAAGGTTGCTTCAAACAACCGCTAAATTACAAGGACAAAAACCATGATCATCTCTGACCTGAACCATGTCGAAGTAGTTTCTGAATCTACTAGCGTACTCGGCGGTTTTAATTTAGGAAATGACTACTCGAACGTGCAGTTCAACGAGTATTTCAACCTGAATAAATACATCCGCTCCAACGTGTATGTTTCCGGTCATGCGGCCACTGCTGAATCTGATGCGTCCGCCTACGGTTACGGCAGTTTGACTCAGACCTTCAACAACGCAGTGACCACACCTTACAGCTCTTCCTCTAGCGGCACATCGATCGCAGCTAGTTCTGGTTTTAGCTTCCACTGGTAATCACAACAATCAAGCCAGACTCTCGCTCTTGTTGGAGTTTAAACTCAATCCATCGCCAAGCCGTAGCAGTTTGACCGTCAAACAGTCAGTAAAAGCCTCACGGTAGCTACAGTTTAAACTCCTCCAATAAATCCTGCAATCTTTAGACAAACTACACTGACACTTCAAGGAGAACAACCATGATTATCTCAGACCTGAACCATGTCGAAAGCATTTCTGAATCCACTAGCATAGTCGGCGGTTTTAATTTAGGAAATGACTACTCGAACGTGCAGTTCAACGAGTATTTCAACCTGAATAAATACATCCGCTCCAACGTGTATGTTTCCGGTC
>JANNOR010000016.1:0-13918 GCA_031399265.1 Cyanobacteria bacterium SOY_34_metabat_3
TTACCAGTAGGTCGATCGCCCTTCAATTCGGTGCGTTAGCGAAGCCCTCGAAGAGGATCGCTCTTTGCTATAATTTGAGATAATCGATCGCAAATTGGAAACATGACAACTGTAGCAATCTTGCCAATCTCTAATGACAGCGGTGGGAATTCGTATCGTGCCATTGCAGGGAATCAGCAATCAGTTGGCAAAACTGCTGGACAAGCCCTAGATGCGCTCACCGCTCAGTTAGGTGAAACTGAGTTCAGTGCTTTACTGGTTATTCAAAGCTTTTCTCCAGATCGATTTTTCAGTGCCGAGCAACAAAAACGTTTATCAGAGTTGATGAACTTGTGGCGAGAAACACGAGATATAGGAACAGTATTGCGGCCAGAACAACAAGCAGAACTAGATACTTTAGTTGAGACTGAACTTAGAGCAGCAACAGCCCGAACAGCGGCGATCATTCAGCAAGTTAGTCAATGAATCCTTACTACACTGCAATTGCTTCACGAGCTAATCATCGCTGCGAGTATTGTCATGCGCCTGAGCTAATCTTCAATTTTCAGTTTGAGGTGGAGCATATTATTCCGATTTCTCGTCAAGGTGTAGATAACGAAGTCAATCTAGCACTTGCCTGTCGCTCCTGCAATCTTCGCAAGGGAACTCGTATCAGTGGCATTGATTCCGATTCTAATACTGAAGTTCGTTTTTTTCATCCAAGACAGGAGCTGTGGAGCGATCATTTTCAGGTAGATAGTGAATCTGGGATGGTAACGGGAATTACTTCAATTGGAAAAGTGACTGTAGAATATTTGAAGATGAACAGTTCAGCTCAAGTAGCAGCACGACAATTGTGGATTCGTTTAGGATTGTTCCCGTAGCACTGCTGCTTCAACTTCATCATTAACTCACAATTTGCTAGAATAAAAGCAGTAACCAAACTGCAACTCATGCTAAACACAATCGAATGAGCTTTATACCGAGGCTTTTTTATGTTAAGTGTGACAGTTGATGAAATTGGGCGCGATCCTTCAAAGTATCTGCGTCAAGTGGAAGCAGGTGCAACTTTTGTGATCCTGCAAGCAGATAAGCCGATCGCAGAACTCAGACCTATTTCTAGCAGCAAGCAATTGCGACCATTTGGTTTGTGTGCAGGCGAGTTTACCGTTCCAGATGATTTCGATGCTCCTTTACCGGAAGATATCCTCAGTGTATTTGAAGGTAAATGAAGATTCTGCTAGATACGCACATCTTTTTCATATCGATCGGATATATAGCTATGAGAGATTGCTGATGAAGATTAAGGCGATTATCTGGCAAGAAGATGGCGTATGGTGTGGCTCAGTTCCAGCACTTCCAGGTTGTCACACATGGGGAGAGAGTTATGAACAATTATTAGAGATGCTGGAAGATGCTGTTCAGGGTTGGCTGGAAGTCGCCAGCCAACAAAATGAACTTGCATCCGATAAATAGTTTTAGGATTGCTTAGATCGACACTGCTTGACGAGCGATCGTTTGATGATACCAACGACGAAACAGGAGTGTTGCCCGATCGCTTGGAACATTACATTCTCCATTCATAGCCTGGATCTCACCGTTCTGAGATTCAATTACGACTCGATCTTCAATAATCGGATCGATGAACTCATTGACCATTTCAGCCGCATGAGGCTCAAGTAACTGAATTGCGATCAAGTATCGTGTTTGATGCTGGTCGATAGGGATTGCGAAAGTATGAACCCGAACAGGTATCCCCATTTCATCAAACTTCAGAACAACCAAGTTTGGCTGATACCATTCCAAAGCAAAGCCAGATTCAATATTGTGATAGCGATTAAAAACTTGAACGCTATTTTCTGTCTGTGCGATTTGAAATTCGACAAAACTGCCAGCTTCGATCGCAGGTTGACCAATTGCCCCACCAAAAGAATTACGATGCACAAACGGCAGGTGTACATAGTCCATTGCGTTCTCGATTACTCTTGTCCAGTGAGCATTCCAAACTTCATGATGAATGAAGTAAGATTCTGGCGATCGCATTAAACTCTCAGGAACTTGCAAATCAGGAACTTCACCTTGACCTGTAAACACCCAAACCAAACCGGCGATCACCCTAGTCCGTAATCTAACAGTGGAAAGCTTTGACAACTTAACATCAGCAGGATTATTGAGGGGAACGTGAGTACAAGCGCCATTCTGGTCGAATTGCCAACCGTGATAAGGGCATTCTAAACATCCATTCTCGCTAACACGGCCTAGTGAAAGTGCCGCGCCTCGATGAGGACAGCGATCCAAAAGTGTCCCAATTTCGCCTGTCAAATTCCGAAATAAAACCAGACGTTCGCCTGCAAGTTCAATGGCTACAGGGGTATTTTCAACTTCGATAACAGGAATAACAGGTGTCCAAAAATCGGGTAACAGCTCAAACATGATGAATTTCTCCTTTTATTGAACAAAGACAACCTAAATTTAGGTAGGTAAACAAACAAAAAAATTAACCTGAGTGAGCACCTCTCAAAAGTAGCTCGATCAAATCAATGACTAATTCCTGATCCGTCTTAGATCCATACTTTCTCACGGTATATAGCGACTCTAAAGACGATAGGAAAGTACCTCCGATGAAGCCCGGATCGTTTTGGAAGCGATCCTTTAACTGATGTCGATAGTGGATGAATAACGCCTCAATGGGAGCGAATGCACAACGATAGATTGCTGCTTCAAGTTGAGCCGCTTTTTCTGAGGATAGCTCTGGTAAATCGCTTATTATCATTCTTCCACCATTAAGAGGAGGCTGCTGAATCAACCAAACTCCAACTTCGAGCAAGCAACTTTCTAAGGTAGGTTCTGCTCTAGACATCAATCTTTCCAGAGAGATACGCCGATGTTCTAAATGACGCAACATCACTTCAACATACAAATCTTCCTTTCCAAGGGGAAAGTGGTAGTAAAGTGAGGCTTGTTTAATACCCAGCTTGTCGGCAATATGCTTTAGCGTCACAGCCGTATAGCCGCGAACGGCAAAAAACAGCTCCGCCGCATCTAGCACAGCTTGTTTTGAAGAACTTGGATTAGCTTTGTTAGTCACTTACCTAATTTAAATTAGGTAGCTCATTTTGTCAAGGATTTTGGGTGTACAATTATGACGTACAGACAGCGAACCATTCTGTTGTGGCGGACTGGTAGAGGTCGAGTGGCGCGGGCAAAAGTTATTGGCAGTAACTTAACTTGCCAAACAATCCCATGATGGTTCATCATTGTTTTGATGATTGTTTCATTCCTCAGCTAATATGCGATCGCTCTTCTTAACTCTAGCTCTTATGTGTTTAGCCACCCCCGCTGTTGCCACCACTTGCGAAGAAAGCTTTCAAAAAAAGGGTGACTTTCTCAATGGTGCCGCCTTTTCGGCGCGGGTTGAGGTTGAAGGATTATCGATAGAAAGAGCATTTTCCCAATTACGACCCATTTTAGCTCGCGAGAGCATTAGAACTATCAGCACCGATGTCAGTACAGGTGTTATGAAAGCGGAAAATCCCGCAACAGCATTTCAGCGTGCTTTGCCGATCGATGTTTTTGCCTCAGCCGACGGAACTCTACTAACTGTCGAGATGATCTTTACCATTCCCAGCGGTGTAGGCGCAAGTAGAGATACCGTAAAGAAATACTTGTGCGGTGCGCTAAATCAATTGCTGCCCAAAACTACAAACTAATATTTAACCCCAGATCGCTCTTTTAGTTTCCAGAAGAGCGAAACTCAAATTGCTTAAGATTAAACAGCGTTCGGAACTTCGGAAATTGTCGGTTGCCGGATCGGGATCTGAATCACAAACTCAGTGCCCGCGCCCGGTGTAGAAAAACAAGTTAGTTTGCCGCGATGTTTTTCAGTGATAATTTGATAACTGATCGACATCCCCATGCCCGTTCCTTTACCGATCGCCTTGGTGGTGAAGAAAGGGTCGAAAATGCGCTGCTTTACCTTGTCTGGCACACCGATGCCGTTGTCGGCGATCGCAATTTCCACCCATCGATCGCCGATCGCACAAGTCCGAATCGCAATCTGATTTGGGGTGGCTTTAATCTGATGATACGAGCGTTTTGCATTCATGTCATCCAGGGCATCCAAGGCATTTACCAAAATATTCATGAATACTTGATTCAGTTGTCCGGGGAAACATTCCACCTTGGGCAATGCGCCATATTCTTTGATAATTACCACGGCGGGACGCTCTGCTTTATCTTTGATCCGGTGTTGCAAAATCAGCAAAGTGCTCTCAATTCCCTCATGAATATCCACATCTTTGAACTCTGCTTCATCCATGCGAGAAAAGTTTCGCAACGAAACCACAATACCGCGAATGCGATCGGTGCCTACTTTCATAGATGACACGATCTTTTGAATATCTTCTGTGATGAATTCCAAATCGATTTCTTCTGCCATTGCTTGCACCTCTGGATCGTTGCTGGGATGGCGCTGTTGATAGAGTGCGATCGTCCGCAGCAGATTTTGGGTATATTCCTCCAGGTGGCCGAGATTACCGTGGATGAAGTTGACCGGGTTATTAATTTCATGGGCAACTCCCGCCACCAACTGTCCCAAACTTGACATTTTTTCGCTTTGGATAACTTGCATCTGGGCTTTTTGGAGTTCTTTGAGAGTCGTCTCCAGTTGTTTGGTTTGTTCCGTCAAGGAAATTGCTAATTCTTCGATCGCAGAAACTTGAGGGAGGCTTGTCCAACAAGCAATCGCTACCCCTACAAATGCCAGCGTCATCAACACGATAATTAGCAAATAGGGATTGTTGGTTCCTACTTCTACCCGCAGCCAGGATCGGATCGACCAACTAATTGTCGCTGCACCGCAAATCAGCGCAATTAAAACTCCCACCTGAAACACCAGAAAATCTTCGCTGGCAAGACGGTTTACCGGCTGGCTGTGGAATCGATCCCACCACGGCAAGTGCAAGGGTGCCCAAGGAATCCGCCCAATTGCAGTATCGATCGCCATCAGCGCGAAGGGCAACAGCAACCCGATGCCAAAATCCATCCATCCCCAAGCCGCACCGCCCACCACCAAAGCCACAAACTCCACCACCAGGAATGCTAAGGATAGTCGCCCCCAACGCACCGCCGGATCGTGGCGCTGCATCCACAGCCCCAAGTGGAAACCCATAATCGAAATGAACCAGCACACCCCTGACACCATGAAAATTCGAGTCGTGTCGCCCCAGGCTAAAAACCCTGTACTACAGATAAAGGTCAACACGAGTGCGGGTTCTAGGGCACCTCGACGGGATGCTGCGCCAAACACCGGAGACAACAGCCCATCCTGCGCCAGTTGGAAAAGGACGCGGGGCGTGTTGCAAACGGTGGTTGCAGTTCCCAACAAGCAGCTAGACGCAATCAACAACGTAACTATGACAGGGGCGGCGTCTCCCCAGAAAGGTTGGGAAGCTGTCATGAAATAGCCGTACAAATTGCTTCCCGAACCCGGATCGGTTGCCAACTGCAACAGCACTAAGGTGCCGCCCACAAACACCAGAGGCATGAACCAGGCAACCCAGGAGAGCGCCTTCAGCGTGTTTTTTGGGCGGCGGCTGTCTGCAACAAAGGATGAAGCTGTTTCGCAGGCGTAGTAGCTATAAGCCGCATAAAAGTACCATTTCAGCCAGTCCTGGACACCGATCGCATCAACGCTGCTGGGCAATAGTCCGGGGCTTTGGGGCGAAAAGGCCAGCCAGCCTAAACCCTGAATGCAGAACAGCAGCAGACAGCCCATCGAAGGAAACACAAAAAACAGGTGCAAAATAGCCACCGCGCGAGTACCGCTGAATGCTACAAAGTAGGCGATCGCCGTAAAACCGATCTCAAACGCCTTTTCTGGAACATTCAAACCCATCGGTTCTAAATGCAGTTGGATCAAATCTGTGATCACGATCGCATTAATTGGCGGAAACGAAACCCATCCCAAGTAGTAGGCAATCCCCAAGTAGCGCCCCAGCCCCGGGTAACGATCGAGCAGTCGCGTGGTGTAATTTGGCGTACCCCCAGATACATCGGGATATTTCTCACCCAAACTCCGAACTTGAAGGTTAATCAAAATTCCGACGATAACGCCTGGAATCCAAACCCACAGAGATGCCGAGCCAATTTCTGCCTGCACCGACGGCACTAAAGTAAACCAAGTGAGAAATCCCACCAGACTAAACCCCCAAGCTTCCGCAGAGGACATGGTACGCTGGAGGCGATTCACGAATGGCAAGCGATCTATTTCCATAACCAGCAGATGGGGTAATCGTGTTGTAATCCGATCCTAATTCCCATATCCCGTTAAATCGCGATCTCGATCGCTTTTGCCCAATATTACAAAATTACCCGTGGCTAGCTGTGCAATAAACGTGCGTTAGCTCTGCCAGAGAAGAGGAGCGCTCTTTTAGTTTTTACCCTGATTGTTCTGCCAAGATTGCCAGTTGTTTGAAACTTGACAAATAGACATCTTCCCTAATTGTTGTGGAACAGGCTAAGAGCCTGTTCAAGACAGTCTTTTTGCCAGATGTCTAATGGTATTTTGTAGTCGAAAGCTGTGCCACCATTTCAGCACGAGACGAAACCTCAAGCTTGCGAAACATCCGCTTCAAAGCTTGTTTCACCGAATTCTCAGTAATCCAAATTTCCTTGCCAATTTGTGCATTTGTCCGTCCCAAAGCAACCAATTCGGCAATTTGCAATTCACGAGGCGTTAATCGATCGCTCTGGAAAGATTGGTGTTGAAATCGCACTGTTGCAGCCCAAACAGATAAATGCAAACAGATCGCACTCAAATCGGCTAGATTTTGTGTATCGAAGGCAAACATTGACTGTTCGCGGGTACAGCCCACTACACCCACTAATTGACCGCGATCGACGATCGGGCCCGCCATCACGTGCCAATGATCGGGACGGGGACAAATCATTGTCCAAACCTTGGGTGATGTCACTAATCCTTCGTGCACGGGAGAATGACGCTCGACTAAATAACGTGCTAGAGGATTTTGTTCGATCGATAGCGCAACTTTCAATGTTTTCTGAAGATTGCGATCGAGTGATGGAAGTCGATCGAAGAAAAAGATGCCCGATCGCTTGGCTGCAAAATACTCGCCGATTTTGGGTGCGAGGTGCGATCGCAAATCGTCTTCATCCTTCATTTGGTTGATCGCTGCCAATAAAAGCTGTAACGGACTTTTCCCGGTCATGGTGTCAAAAAGAGTACCCGATCGAGGACTAGAAACATGGCAATAGTCGAATTATATTACCCTTGTCATCTCAAAAGCAACTTGACATGACAATACAATCAAATTTGAGAGGTAAAAATGACACAAAATGCAATTTTCAGCCCCTTCTTTGCCACAGTGTTTCTAACACTCCTAGTCTGGGTTTATCTGTCCATCCACCGGATTAGTTTTATCACCAGTAAAAAGCTCGGTCAAAAGGATCTTGCAGTACCGGGCGCACTTGCACAAATTTCGCCACCAAGCGTATCAAATCCATCGGATAACCTCAAAAACTTGTTCGAGATTCCGATAATTTTTTATGCGCTTGTCCTGTATCTGTTCATCACAAAGCAGGTGGATGCAGTCTATGTAAATGCCGCCTGGGTATTCGTTGTATTTCGCGCATTGCACAGCGCTGTCCATTGCACGTTCAATCTGATCGTGCTTCGGTTTTACCTCTATTTATTTTCCATGCTTGCGGTGTGGTTCATCGCGATCCGCGCCGCCCTGATCCACTTCGGTACGTAGGTACGCTATAACCGTGGTGCGATCGCCCCGATCAACCAATACGGCATCGATCGCAAAACAATTATATTTAAAGCCTCGGCGCGGACTAATTGGTTGAGGTTTTCGCTGAAATAGTTGGATTGATTTTCCCAGAATACGATCGGTTGAGATCAAACCCGAAATGGTCGGCGCGATAATTGCATAAATGTCCGCGAAGTTGATGATTTTTGTATTTGGGGGCGATCGTATTTTGAGAGATTTTATTTGTTTGGAAAGGCGATCGTTTTTTTAGATTTTTTATGGGCAGTTGACTTCGATGAAAACCTTACATAACTTTACGTGGTTCCTCCATAACAATTCGCTTGCACCAGACCGATCAGCTATAATATTGAGAAGTAAAATCAGTCTGTGGCTGGTAAAGCGACCCGTTATGTTGCAAAACCTGCAATGAAGAGAAATAATTTCAAACTGAGTTAATTGCTGGGGAAATCTATTTTTTCGAGGATTGCACTGCCTTTCGCTTGCTCCAGGGTTTAACAGTAGACACGATAATGACTGCTAAGAGCGCCAGAGTTTGTAACGAACCACCAAGAGTAACAGTGCTTTGTAGCGTGAGATAGTTAGAATTCTGCAAAACCTGCGATTGTCCCACTTCAGAGAGGGTTGTCATCTCCTTCGTCATCGGTCCTAGCCAAACAGAACCCAGCACAATCAAAAGCAAGGTAACGATTTGTTTAGCGATCACCCAGTAGTGTTTGAAAAATCCCCAGTTGGTGAAGCTACAAAGCAAAACACCAGTAATGACCGAAAAAACAGCAGAAGGAACGATAATATACTGCCCCATGACGTTCCGCGCTAAATTAATTCCGTGAAGTGCATTACCAGGGTTGAGCAGAATAATACTCAGCGCCAAAGCGACAGAACAAAGCGCTGTACCAAACCATAACCCACCCGTTGCAATGTGTAGGCTCAACAGCCAGTTTCTCTGGTTGATGCTCAATTTCATAAATCTTCTTGACGGTAATCGCCCAATTGCCTAAAGTTAGTTAGCTAACTAATTATAATCTCAAGCTTAAGGCTTTTGTCAAGGAGAGTGTCAAGATTTATTTGCTGACTTATAATAAGCTGACTAACAATAATTCTGCATCATGCAAATTTTTCCAGAGCGAGAAGAATTTCAGGAGCTTGAACGTGATTTTTCTAGCTTCGACCTAGAGTCAGTTGAAAGTTGCCTTACATTTCTTAATGCAACGGCTGAGGTCTATGCTGCTTTTGATGCCCATTTCGAGCGTTATGGCTTGTCAGCAGGAAAATTCACAGTCTTGATGCAGCTATACAGTGCAAATCGGGACTTGTCACCTTCTGAGTTTGCCAATCGAGCAAATGTAACTCGTGCAACAATTACAGGCTTGCTGGATAGATTGGAGCGAGAAGGGTTCGTTGAGCGTAAGGCTCACTCAAACGATCGACGAATGCTGACTATTCACCTCACACAGCAAGGGAAAATATTAGTTGAGAAAGTTCTGCCCGATCATTTCTGTCGTACAAAGGGATTAATGGCAAGCCTCACTTCTATAGAGAAGAAGACATTCGTTAAGTTACTTGGGAAGTTGAGATCGGGTATCTCAGCGCTGTCTGACCCAAGTTGGAGTCAAAGCGACATAACAACCCGGCTGGAGCGGACTGACGGGCGATCTTGACTGTGTTGCAAAAGACTATTGCAGCCGCTCAGCCGGAACGTTATGCTGTTTCTCAATTCTTACACTTGTGGAGAAATCTATGTCCCAACGACCAATAGTTCTTGTAACTGGTGCAAGTAGAAGTATTGGCATTGGTTCATCAATTGCCAAAGAATTAGCACAATCAGGCTGGGATGTTGCTTTGACTTATTGGCAGCCCTATGATTCGTCAATGCCTTGGGGTAGTGACCCACAAGAGGTTCAGTTACTTTGCAGCGAAGTTGAGAGCTTCGGTGCGCGCTCCACAGCGATCGAGATTGATCTGTCCTTAGCAGATGCTGCTGTAAAGATATTCGATACGATTGAGCGTGATTGGGATCGGTTACAGCAATCGTCCTGTCTCATTGTCACTCAGTAGATAGTGATATTCTGTCCACTTCCGTGGAGAGCTTTGACTTGCATTTTGCGATCAATGCCCGTGCAACCTGGTTATTGGTAAGAGAGTTTGGCAAACAGTTCCAAGGAGAATTTGGAACTGGGCGGATTATTTCGATTACCAGCGACCATACGGCTGGCAATCTTCCCTATGGTGCTAGCAAGGGTGCTATGGATCGAATCGTGCTTGCTTCGGCTGAGGAATTTAGATCGTTGGGCATCACAGCGAACGTGATTAGTCCAGGGGCAACAGATACGGGCTGGATGTCCGCAGATCTCAAAGCTGATATACAATCTAGAACTCTGTTGAATCGTGTCGGGATGCCGCAAGACTGTGCAAATCTGGTCAAATTTCTGTGTTCCAAAGAAGGAGGATGGATCAATGGACAACTGCTGTACAGTAATGGCGGTTTTCAGTAACCATTGAGAACGAGAGGTTTTTAAGGCTGCTGCTGAAGGCAATGCCCCAATCTAAAAAAGTAAACAACGTGAGTTCGGGATAAGAAAAACGCTATAAACCTTACCAATTCAGGACTTAACTGAATTGTTAAACATCTTTTATTCGCAGTAAGGCTTGTTATTGCTAATTTCTTAACTATGGGACTCCTTGATAACGCTTTTAAAATAATCCAAGGACTGAACCATGAGAAATAGATACTTTCAGAGATCCCTTATCCCGAACTCACGTTAAATAGTTAGACCGCTGCATTTCCTATCTCAAGGCTGACGATTCTGCGTCACCAGCAACCTTGTTTAATTGCATTATTATTACCCGTGGATCGATATCGCCCTTTAATCCGATACGAGTGCTATCATAGACGCGAGATTGAGATCGAAATTAAATTTCCATGTATAACCCGACTGCTTTTCAAGAAGACAATATTGATAAACTGGTTGCTTTCATGCAAGCAAATAGTTTTGCAACATTGGTATCAAGCGCAGACGGTATACCTTGTGCTTCACATATTCCTCTCGTCATTACAATAGAAGAGGATGTCGTAAAAATGAGCGGTCATCTCGCGAAGCCAAATCCTCAATGGCAAGCCTTTGGATCTGCTGAGTCATTGGCTATCTTCACCGGGCCGCACGCTTATATTTCGCCGGCACAGTACGAAAAACACGAGAGTGTACCAACATGGAACTATATTGCTGTTCATGCCTATGGTGTTCCCAAAATCATCATGCTCAATGACTCGCCAAAAGCAATGAACAAGATGATAAATCAGATGATAGACACCTATGATGTTCACTACCAATCCCATTGGGACGGTTTATCGAATCAATTTCGCGAAGGAATGATGGATGGTATTGTAGGATTTGAGATGGCTGTAACTCGACTAGAAGGAAAGTACAAGCTCAGTCAAAACCGCAGCAAGGTCGATCGGGAAAATGTCTCAAACACACTGCTACAGAGTTCAGATCCGGCCGCTCGTGCTGTGGGTATCGAGATGAAACAGAACCTTGATGATACTAATTCCGGTTGCACTTAGACATGATAGTAATCAATGACACTGCATTGCCGTCTCTCTACCCCGATGAATTGTACCCCAAGAGCACGTGCAGTGTCGTAATTTCGGTAATATTAATAATTCCGATGCTACCGCATTTGAGATGACAGATCGTTCTAGAGTGTTTAATTTGATACTTGATGCTACGGAAGTCGATCGGGCAAACACTGTTTTTGAGAAATCTAGGGATTTAGATCGGTCGATCGGGCACTGCGACAATGAATACCAGCAGTGAGTGAGTTGCGAAAATCAATCAATATGACGAGGCAGACAGACACAAAAGGTATATCATAACCTTAAATCGGATCATTTCTTCCCAGATATGTTCTACTGTTCTAATCCAAAGTGCTCTCATCCTTTCAATCCCGACAAGTCTAAATTTTGTCAAAGTTGCGGCCAGCCCGACCTCACGCCTCTATTCAGGAACCGCTACCGCGTGATTCGACTTTTGGGCGAAGGGGGATTTGGCAGAACTTACGAAGCGGTAGATACCGATCGCATGGACGATCCTTGCGTCATCAAGCAGTTTGTGCCCCAAGTTCAAGGAACCTCAGCACTGGAAAAAGCCACAGAATTGTTCCAGCAAGAAGCGAAACGACTTTACGAACTCGGCGAACATCCCCAAATTCCTCGATTAATTGCTTATTTTGAACAAGACAAGCGGCTTTATTTAGTACAAGAATTGATTGAAGGGCAAAATTTACTCGCTGAATTAACTCAGCAGGGCGTTTTTAGCGAAGAAAAAATTTGGCAGTTGCTGGCAGATATCTTGCCGATTCTGAAATTTGTGCACGATCGCCATGTCATTCACCGAGACATCAAACTAGAGAATATCATCCGCCGCCGCACATCGATTCACTCATCTCCAGCAAACCCGGGAAATTTTCGCAATTCCGCTTTCCGAAGGGGAGGAAGACGCGAGTTAGTTTTGATCGACTTCGGCGTTTCCAAACAAGTCACGGGTTCGCTAATGACTAAAGTCGGCACTACGGTGGGAACACCCGGATATTCGCCGATGGAACAAATGCGCGGCCAAGTTTTCCCCGGAAGCGACTTGTACAGTTTAGGAATAACTTGCATTCGGTTGCTAACTAAATGCTTGCCAAGAATTGACGGTTCAGATGACCTTTACGACCCCATAAACGGCGGCTGGATTTGGAGAGAACGGTTGCCAGCCGGCACAAAAATCAGCAGCGAGTTAGCAAAAATTTTAGATAAATTAATTCAAGATTATCTCAAAAATAGATATCAATCCGCTGATGAAGTAATCAAAGCTTTAAATCTCTATTCTTTACCTCCCCAACCCCATTTTGGCAAGGAGGGACAACCTGCTGTAAATTCTGCTCGAACACAGGGAAGTCTACCTCCCCTAAATGCTTATCTGACGGAAGAAGGACAAATTGCTATCAACAGTTCGTTCAATCAAAGCAGGCAAATCAACAACAATATCTCTGTCAATCAAGCCATAAAATATAACACTAATCCGCCGTCAAACCCAGTTTCGCAAAGGATTGTTGCTGTCAAAAGCACCTTTGAATTTAAGGTGGTAACAGTAGACAATCGCGGGCAGCAAACTACTCTTAATCGTGGCAAAGCGCGTTTTTTTGAAGAACATCTCGGCAGCGGTACAGTGATGGAAATGGTATCTGTTTCTGGCGGTACTTTCCTGATGGGTTCCCCAAAAGATCGGGGGGATGGCGACGAAAAACCGCAGCACCCAGTAACTTTACCATCTTTCTATATTGCCAAATTTCCAGTCACTCAGGCACAGTGGGCAGCAGTTGCAGCGCTGCCGGAAATTAAAATATTTCTCAATTTCGATGCTTCCCGTTTTAAAGGTGCAAATCGACCCGTAGAAAATGTATCTTGGTACGAAGCGGTGGAGTTTTGCGCTAGACTTTCTCGCAAAACTGGTAAGAAGTATCGCTTGCCTAGTGAAGCCCAATGGGAATATGCTTGTCGGGGGGCAACTGCGACACCGTTTCACTTTGGGGAAACGATTACCAGCGAGTTAGCAAATTACAACGGAAATTCTAATTACGCTGATGCGCCAAAGGGAGTTTACCGCTTTCAAACGACAGATGTTGGCAGTTTTAAACCTAATGCTTTTGGATTGTACGATTTCCACGGAAATGTTTGGGAATGGTGCGCTGATTATTGGCACAGTAATTACAACGGTGCGCCTGTTGATGGCAGCGTTTGGGACTCTGGGGGCGACTCTTCGCTGAGGTTGTTGAGGGGCGGTTCTTGGAACGATCATCCTCCGAATTGTCGCAGCGCGTGCCGCCTGCGATATCAGCCGGATTGCAAGGCTAGTATTGTGGGTTTTCGAGTGGTTGTTTCCGTTGATTGATATTGTGTCCGCACAGAGAAACCGGGTTTCCGAATAGCAGATCGCCCAAATTCAGGCGTTATCTCAATTCCGGTTGTATCGGAACTAATCTTACCGGAAATCAGGACACGGCAGTGGCGGTTGCCTACTATTAATAACGGTGGGGGAACGGGACAGCCGGGTGCGCTATATAATTACGGGGGCGCCGGTATGGATATTTAATAAGATAGG
>JANNOR010000054.1:0-3558 GCA_031399265.1 Cyanobacteria bacterium SOY_34_metabat_3
ATACCAGCGGCAGGCTGCGCCAGGGCGATCGCCAGTTTCAGCAAACCTTTCTGCGTGCTAGGATTAGCAACTGGCACTAAAATTCGATATTTTGGCAGCAATTTTTTAGCCGTTTCTTCACTGCCTTCAGCAATTGGTAAATCTGCTAATTCTGAATCCTCCGGGCTAACTTCTGAGATATCTAACCGAATTAATCGTTTTGGATAAGTCCACTCCAACAGCGGCGAAGTCATAAAAGTTGTCACCAAAGCCATAATCACTAACATCGTAAATAACAGCGGCGAAATTACCCCCAGAGAAAGACCGATATTCAGCACAATTAGTTCAGTCAAACCGCGAGTATTCATCATCCATCCCAGGGCTGAAGCTTCGCGGCTGCTGATACCGCAGACTCGGGCAGCAACGTAAGTCCCGACGTATTTCCCAATAATGGCTACTCCCAAAACTGCGGCGCACAACAGCCATAATTCGAGACTGTTGAGCAGCCCGATTTCAGTCCGCAAACCGCTGTAAGCAAAAAAGATTGGCAGCAGAAATATCAGGACAAAATCTTCGGTCTTTTCTGCTAATTCTCGGGTTAATCCGGCATTCTTGGGCATGGCAGTACCAAGCAAAAATGCACCGAAAATTAAGTGAATGCCGATCCATTCAGTGATTAAAGCCGATGCTACAACTCCCATGTAAATTCCCGACAGCACTAATTGAGTTAATCTGCCGGTGCGATTGTAGTGCTTGGAAAGCCGCTGCAAGAACCAGCGGACTACAGTCAGCATGAAAACAATGTAAATTATAGATTCAAAAATGGTCGGCAAAGCGCCGATCATTGAGTTAGTGCGAGTAACTGCGATCGCCACTGCTAACAAACACCACGCCGTCACGTCGTCTACCGCAGCGCAAGTCAGGGCCAGCGTCCCCAATTTTGTATTCTGCAAGTTATGCTCTGTAATAATTCTTGCCAGCACTGGAAACGCCGTAATTGACATCGCAGCCCCCAAAAATAGGGCAAAGGCTGTAAATGAAACGCTATTATTTGAAAGGATCGGATACAGCAGCAGCGCTAGCAAGCTTCCCAAAGAAAACGGCACTAAAATGCTGACGTGGGAAGTTAAAATCGCGATATCTAAATTGTTTTTGAGATACTTAGGATTTAGTTCCAAACCAATCAAGAACATGAAAAATATTAACCCTACCTCCGATAGCACGTTGAGAAAGGGAACGGCTTCCGCTGGGAAAAGTGCTGCTGCTAAATCTGGTGCAACCAAACCGAGGAGTGAAGGCCCGAGCATAATTCCTGCTACAATTTCTCCAATGACTTGAGGTTGTTTGATCGCTCGAAATGCTAAACCGACAAGTCGGGAAAGTGCGATCACAATTAGAACTTCAAGCAAGACGAGAATGGGGATGGGCATGGTGTTTTTAGCTTTGGGATTTTTGCGGATCGATAAGGCTGGGTACAATTGCCGATCGACCAAAATGGATGACAAGCTCGATCGCCCGTGAGTAGAAGGCACAAGACACGCACCAACGACATTCTCTCACACGCTAACAAAGGCTTTGGCAACATCCAACCTGGATTTTGCGTTTTTTTGAGTTTTTTCTTTCAGCGCGATCGATCGACCTCTATCCTCCGCGTTCCCACCCCCAACCGAACCCGCGCGATCGAGCCTACGGATAACCCAACCAGAAGGAGATCAAACAGTCAGAAAAAGTAGCGCGCGCTGTGATAAACTAGAAAAGTTGTTTAAATTCGCACATCCGGGTTTTCGGGTGTTTCAAAGGCACAAGCCTGATGAAATGCAACCGGATGGAGGATTAACCCGAATCAGGAGTTAAAAAATCATGCCAGTAGTCAGTTTGGCTCAAATGTTAGAGTCAGGTGTTCACTTCGGACACCAAACCCGCCGGTGGAACCCGAAAATGGCTCCCTACATTTTCACAGAGCGCAACGGGGTTCACATCATCGACCTCGTGCAAACCGCTCAGCTTATGGAAGACGCCTACGAGTACATGAGAGTGGCCTCGGAAAAAGGTAAAAAGTTTTTGTTCGTGGGTACAAAGCGTCAAGCTGCTGGGATTGTAGCCCAAGAAGCTCAACGCTGCGGTGCTTACTACGTCAACCAGCGCTGGCTAGGTGGAATGCTCACCAACTGGACGACTATTAAGTCCCGGGTGGAGCGCCTCAAGGATTTGGAGCGCCGCGAGGAAATCGGCGCCCTTGATTTGCTACCAAAAAAAGAAGCTTCGGTACTGCGCCGAGAAATGGCTAAACTCCAGAAGTATCTGGGCGGAATCAAGACTATGCGCAAAATTCCCGACGGAGTTGTGCTGGTAGATCAACGCCGCGAGTATAATGCGGTGTTGGAATGCCAAAAGTTGGGAATCCCGATCGTCTCTTTGTTGGATACCAACTGCGATCCAGATTTAGTAGACATTGCGATTCCGGCAAACGACGATGCTATTCGATCGATCAAACTGATTGTCGGCAAGTTGGCTGATGCCATCTACGAAGGTCGCCACGGCCAACAAGGCACCGACGGTGACGAAGACTACGACTACGAAGGCGGTTACGAAGGCGCTGAATACGATGTCGAAATCGAAGAATTGGATGACCCCAATTATGTCGATCCCGACGAAGCCGCCGACACTGACGGCGAAGAAACCGAAAGCTAGTATTGCGATCGGAATCTGGCACCAGCAATTAAAAATTAAAGATTAAAAATTAAAAATTATTATTTTTAGTTGGATATTTTTGGTTTTTAATTGTACGTGGCACAAGTCTAAGTCATTAGTAGAATTCTGCCAAAAGCATTGTCTCAGCCTCAGAAGTAATTCTGGCGCTACACTTACAAAGTCCGCCTGAAAGCGGACTGAGTATTTATTCAATATAGTCTAATCATTAAAATTAGTGACTAATGACTGATGATTGATGATTGATGACTGATGATTAATGACTAATAACTAATTTTGATTGGGAACTTAAAGAAGATGGCGGACATATCTGCAAAACTTGTTAAAGAACTGCGCGACAAAACCGGCGCTGGTATGATGGACTGCAAAAAAGCCCTCATTGAAAACGATGGCGATGTCGAAATATCCATTGAGTGGCTGCGGAAAAAAGGTCTAGCTTCAGCAGGCAAAAAAGGTGGACGAGTTGCCTCTGAAGGTATCGTAGGCAGCTACATTCACACTGGTGGCCGCGTCGGCGTGTTGGTAGAAGTTAACTGCGAAACCGATTTTGTCGCCCGCCGCGAAGATTTCCAAGCTTTGGTACGCAATATTGCGATGCAAATTGCGGCTTGTCCGAATGTGGAATATGTAAAAGTTGAAGACATCCCCGCCGAAATTATCGAAAGAGAAAAGGCAATTGAAATGGGGAAAGATGACTTGGGTAACAAGCCAGAAAATATCAAAGAAAAAATTGTTCAAGGGCGAATTGACAAGCGTTTGAAAGAGTTGTCTTTGATGGATCAGCCTTATATTAGAGATCAGAATATCTCGGTGGAAGAGTTGGTAAAACAAACGATCGCCCAAATCGGAGAAAATGTCCAAGTGCGCCGC
>JANNOR010000057.1:0-28250 GCA_031399265.1 Cyanobacteria bacterium SOY_34_metabat_3
CTCACTCTGTTTGTGAAACAAGTACCTATTACAGGTAGCTATTTTACGTTATTTAGTTCAGAGAACTACAAAAGAAACCTTACGGGTTTCGGTAAATTACACCAATGATGATTAAATACTTACTCTCACTTACTTAAATACAAGTAGGTACCTACTTTAGCTACCTACATTATAAATATAGTGAGAGTAAGTAGGAAAATAGACAAAAAAATACCCCCTGATTAGAGGGGGTAAGTAGGTTAAGCTTCGACTAATTCAACTGACTCAGCTACTCCTAGGTAGTGCCTGAGTATCACATCTACACTGTTGCCACAGGAAGTAGCTATATGTAGCAGCGCGTTGTTATTGTGGGCGTTAGCGTGTGCCGTCAGCGTGATATAGGTATGACGGGTGTGATAAGGGCTTAAGTACCCACTAATCAAGCCTTCTTCGACCAACTGAGTGACTACACCCGGGTAATGGTATTCAACTTCAGTACCATTTTTGAGGATTTTCTTAATCGAGAATCCGATCCAAGTGTTGCTGATACTAGATTGAGAGTAATATTTTCCTTTTTTGTTAGAAAATACTAAACTACTTGTGCTTTCATTTTTTAATTTTAGTAGTAACTCTCTCAATCGAGAATTTTTACCAAAATAAAATAACCTTGTCTCACCCGTTTTGGTTTCTTTGATTTTTCGGGTAGTGACTCCCAATGACTTGCTAAAACGAATTACACCACGTTCAAAATCAACATCATTCCAATTCAAAGCTAGCGCTTCAGACGTACGACATCCGGTTAAAAAGTAGAATTCAATCAGTGATGCGTATTGCCTAACACAAGCTTTGTTTGATTCGTAAAACGATTGAATAATGATGTCACGCTCTGCTTTGGCAAAAGCACGTCTATCATCCTCAAGCTCTTTCTCATCTGTCACTTCATGCCATTGCTTCTCTTCCCCGTTGATAATTTTACTAGCGTATTTTTGCTGAGTTGTTAGAGCGGGTGTACTATACTTATCCAGAACAAAAGGGTTTTCTGTTGTCGGATTGACTAGCATACCTTTTTGCTTGCAGAATTCAAAAGCTTCGTTCAATTCATTGATAAAATATGATTTCACCGATAGAACCATATTTTTTAGAATGAATTGAATTTTATTTTTATTCACTAACTCAATAACAGATAAGATATCCTCCGATTGCAGGTATTGTCTGTTATTTTTATTCCACTTTTGACCGTTTATTGAGTTAGTGAATGTGCCGAACACGCCTTTAAACGTAGTCTCTTCGATAACGGTACATTTCCATTCTAAGTAAGCTTCCCACATCTCACCTACAGTAATCTCAGGCTGCGCTTGCACTGTACCAGGCATCTGCAACACATCAGCTAACTTGGCATACTTACCACCTAACAAGCCTGCTAAACCGTACTTTTCAAGGGTGCGGTCAAACAGCTTATCCCACTCAGGATGATCTAAATCAGATTCCATTGCAATAGCGATTTGAGCGGCGCGCTTGCAGTCATCAGGGTTGTCACCTGAGAAGCCAGCTTTACCTAGATAGAGGTACTTAGGCTTACCTTTGAGTGATTTACCGTCCATCAACTCCCACAGCGGTGTATGACGCTTAGGGAACGATAGTCGGATACTACCCTTGTCGATCGCAACTTTGACATCACAATCAGACTGAGCTTTATTTTTGGCGTACATAGCTGTTTCTCCTGAAACTATTGGTTTGTCAAGGTTCTGACTTTCTAGATTTTTTCTAGATTTAGCCTTCTGTCTCTCTGTTTCTAAAGTAGGTAGCTAAAGTAGGTAGCTACTTGTATAGAGCATAGCATAAGTTTGGCTTACAGTCCTTAATTTAAACAAAACTTAAAAATTCGTCAAATTTACCTCTGTAAATGCCAAAATTAAGCCGATCGCATTGCTAGCATCTTCGCGGCGTGGGAGAATGTAGCGGTTTGACTGGTGGGATTAACTATAACTGAGGTGCTTCTGTTGACATCCTCACCGACCTGGAAAGACCGTGATTCCCAAACCTCACGATTTAGGTTTCTGCGACCTAGCACCTGCCTCTACCCTCAAAGAGTTTTATGGTCTTACGGTCGCTCCACAGACAGTTCGCCGCTAGCCCAGCGGTTCTGATGTGTCGAAATCTCAAGGAGAATTTCTATGTTGTTGGTTGATTCAAGGGATGTTCACCATTGCCCTGTCCTCTTTTCCCGGTCTACCGATTTTGCTGCGCCGCCAGCACAGGGCTGGACTTCGCTCGTGTAAGCTGTCTGATCCATCGTCACGGGTGGGTCATTGACCGCCTTGATTATACCAAAAATCGATGTAAAGCCGTGCTAGAAGCACGGGGTCTCCAACCCATTTTTCTGATGACCGATCAACAAAACAGAACTTTACCGGCACAGCCAGCCCTCTGTCGGATTTTAGATGCAAATCTCGATCGCGCGCGCGAAGGGTTGAGAATTATTGAAGAATGGTGCAGGTTTGGTCTCAACAGCAGCGATTTAGCTGCGACGTGCAAGCAACTGCGTCAAGAATTGGCTGCTTGGCACGTCGCAGAATTGCGCAGTGCAAGGGATACGCCGGCCGATCCGGGTACGGAGCTGACTCACCCGCAGGAAGAGGTGCGATCGAGCATCCAGCACCTGCTGGAGGCGAATTTTTGTCGGGTTGAAGAAGCTCTGCGGGTACTCGAAGAGTACGGCAAAGTTTACGATCGGAATATGGGCGCGGCTTTTAAGCAGATGCGCTATCGGGTTTACACTCTCGAAAGCGATTTGCTAGCTTATCGGCGCTACCAGCAGTTACTTCGATCGCAGTTATATCTGGTAACTTCGCCGAGAGACAATTTGTTCGGAGTCGTGGAAGCTGCTTTGCAAGGCGGACTGACTTTGGTACAGTACCGCGACAAAACCTCAGACGATGCAGTGAAATTGGCCAATGTGCGGCAGCTTTGCGAACTTTGTCACCGCTACGATGCTTTGTTGATTGTGAACGATCGCGTAGATTTGGCGATCGCAGCGGATGCCGACGGCGTACACTTAGGACAGCAAGATTTGCCTGTGGCAGAAGCGCGCAAGTTGCTCGGCCCGGGACGCATCATCGGTCGATCGACTACGAATGGCGAGGAAATGCAGCGAGCTATTGAAGAGGGAGCCGATTACATTGGAGTTGGGCCGGTTTATGCCACTCCTACTAAACCCGATAAACAGGCTGCGGGTTTGGATTACGTGCGGTATGCTGCTGATAAGTCGCCGATTCCTTGGTTTGCGATCGGCGGAATCGATATCAACAACCTCGATGAAGTATTGAATGCCGGAGCTCAAAGAGTGGCGGCGGTACGCGCGATTGTAGAAGCAGAACAGCCTACTTTAGTCACGCAGTTTTTCATCTCGCAGCTAATTCGGATGCAGACTCTCAAAGCTCAGAAAGCTTTGCAGGGGAAAACCTAGTAACCGAGGACACGGCAATGCCGTTTTCCTACCCGGATATAATTGTAGGGACACGGCAGTGCCGTGTCCTGACTGTGGGTAATATTAATACCGATGCCACCTGATTTGATATAACTAATAACAAGTAATTAATCACAAATGATAAATCAAATTGCGCTGCAAGTTAACGGAGAAACTCGCAATTGTGCGATCGATACACCGCTACCAGAATTACTAGAACAATTGGGATTAAACCCGCGCTTAGTCGCTGTGGAGTACAACGGGGAAATCCTGCACAAACAATTTTGGCAAACCACACAGATACAAGCAGGCGACATCTTAGAAGTTGTCACAATTGTCGGAGGAGGCTAGCTGCAAATTTTCATCTCCTTCTTCTCTTCCTCTGTTCTCTCTGCGCCCTCTGCGGTTAAATCATTCCAAATTTCTCAGAAAACTTGTCTACCAAACACGAAATCCCCAACTTCCTAAAGAAGTCAGGGATATCGGTCTATCTATATAGAAAATCAGGAGACAGAGCCTCAAGAAATGCGTTCCCAGGCAGAGCCTAGGAACAAAGAAACTATCCAAATTAAACTGCTACAGCTTCAGCCACAGGCGCTGCTACAACAGGATAAACACTGAGTTTCTTGCGAGTTTTGCCCTTTCTTTCAAAAGTCACAACACCATCAATCATGGCAAACAAAGTATCATCTCTGCCGATACCAACATTATTACCAGGGTGAACCTTCGTGCCGCGTTGACGGATCAAAATGTTGCCAGCTCTGACAACTTGACCACCGTACTTTTTGACACCCAGACGCTGGGAATTAGAATCGCGTCCGTTACGTGTACTGCCTGTACCTTTCTTATGGGCCATAATGTCCTCAACTGTATTTACTATTGTTTATTCTGCGTCAATTTCGCCAGTTTGGGGAGTTTCAACAACTGCTTCAGTTAAATCTCTAGCGGCGATGACTGCACCGTTGACTGTAATAGAGTCAATCATAAACCGAGTTGTTTCTTGACGGTGCCCTTTTTTCTTCCGAGTTTTCTTTTTCGGCTTCATCTTGTAGACGAGGACTTTGCGGCCCCGGAAATGCCGCAGCACCGTTCCTTCTACAGTGGCATTTTCTAGTAAAGGCTGACCGATATGAACATCGCCTTCGTGCTGGATCAGAAATACTTTGTCAATGGTGACTTTGGATTCGGCTTCGACGTGAAGCAGTTCGATGTCGTAGAAGCGGCCTGGTTCTACCCGAAATTGTTTGCCGCCGGTTTCAATAATTGCGTAAGTCATGGGATGGTTGTTGAGATTGCCGTACAGGTAGCTGATGAGTCATTGGTCATTGGTCGTTGTGGACTTTTGACTGCTGACTGCTTTCCAGCTTTTGGAATGTCTTAACCTGATCCGAGCCGGATTTAGACAGACAATCTACTATTATTGCGGATTGTTGAAGTTTTGTCAAGGTAAAAGAGAGTTAATCTTTTATAATTGTTAGTTTGAGAACAGATTTGTGGCGACCAACTACGGAATGCTTACAGAGTTAAATGTAGATTTTCTCGGATTCTCTCTTCTGAAACAGGGCAGGTAAAAGTATGACTCAGGAAAATTCCGAACATTTGCTGAAAAAAATCTGGAAAATTTTGACTACCGACCATCGGCAATTGTTGCGGGGACAGCACGATGTTGTGGTAGATAGTGTTGATAGTATAAATGCGGCGATTTCTAGTGTTGTTGCTGTAGTAGGACTGACTGGTGCGGCTATCAATCCTGCTATTCAACTTGTTGCCGCTGGGATGGGGTTGGCGCAAATTGCTGTGCGCTGGCACAAGCGCTTTGAAAACAAGCCTCCGCAAGAACGTTCGTTCTCTGATTACGTGCAGTTAGTTGCGGTTCTAGCTTATTGTAAATCTTTCGATAAATGTCTAAACGCCAGCGAGGTCTTAACTCGAATTAATCTCAACTCTGTTGTATCAGAAGAGTTTAAACAACAAATCGAAGAACTTGCCGAATCTTCCTTAGATGAAGAGGAAGCCTGGAAAACGATGAGCGGTTTTCCAGGATCTAAATTGGCTGAAAAATTCAATCATTTATTATTAACTTACTTACAGCAAGTAGGATTAACTGAAGGCGAAGCCCAGACTTTGACAGAACGAGTAGCTTGGAGTACACCTCGCTACATCAGTCAGGCATTAGCTGAAGCAAAAGATGACTTAAAAGTGCTGGCAGAACGTTATCGCGATCGCTGGCCAAAAGATCTCGATAAATACGACTATATCGACGCTTACTTAAAAGAGAAAATAGCCCCCAAACCCGAAGAAAAAGTATTTAAAGCTGAAGAATTTACGTTTAAAGATATCTACGTGCCTCTGAAGGCAAAGCCACTCGATCAAAATGGCAAGCTTATTGAAGATGAAGAACCTTTCTATTTAGAAACTTGGGCAAAAGACTTGCTTGAGCATGAAAGCAAACAAAATCGGGTGATGTTTGTCGAAGCAGGGCCTGGACGCGGTAAAAGCATTTTTTGTCGGATGTTTGCTGACTGGGTGGGGCAACATTTGCATCCAGTTTGGACGCCCGTGTTAATTCGACTGCGAGATATTCTTAAATTGCAAAATAATTTTCGAGAGACGCTAAAATATGCAGTTACTGCGGGTTTTGCTAGCGATGACCGCTGGTTGATGGATGGAAACACACGATATTTGTTTTTCTTGGATGGCTTTGATGAGTTGCGGATCAAGGGGAGAAGTAGCGGGGGTTTAGAGCAATTTCTCAAGGAAGTAGGGCAATTTCAGGAGGACTGCGATAAGAATTCAGAAATGAGACACCGGGTTTTGATTACTGGCAGAACTTTAGCTTTGCAAGGAATTGAAAGGCAAATGCCAGATAACTTGGATCGAGTCGAAGTTCAGATAATGGATGACGGACTACGGCAACAGTGGTTGAGCAAGTGGGAAGCCCAATTTGGGGCGGAAAAAACCTCAGCTTTTCAGCAGTTTTTGGAAGATGAATGCTGTCCAGAGAATGTAAAATCAGAACTGTCGCGAGAGCCGCTCTTGCTTTATCTGTTAGCGGCGATGCACCGGGACAAAACGTTGAAAGTTGAGGATTTCCAAGGAACTAACAGCACTCAAGCAAAAATTTTGATTTACAACAAAACTCTGAATTGGGTACTCACTGAACAGCGGTCTGAAAAGCTCAATCGCGATTTGACAGAATTGGAAACAGAGGATTTGCGGCGCATCCTTACAGAAGCAGCGTTGTGCGTGGTGCAGTCGGGAGGGGAATGCGCTCCTGTAGCGATGATTGAGGAACGATTGAAAGCAGGTAACTCGGTTACGGTTAAAGCATTACTTGAAAAAGCACGAAAACGGAGTGAAGACAACGATGATCCTCTGAGTAATGCTTGGGCGGTTTTTTATCTTCAGAAAGGCAGTCAAGAAGGTTCTGTGGAGTTTGTACACAAGAGTTTTGGCGAATTTCTGTGTGCAGAACGATTGAAAGAAAGTCTGGAAGAGTGGACGGAACCGGGAAAAAAAGGTCGAGGATTTAAGACTAAAGACTCTGATATGGACTGGGAGATTTATGATTTGTTGGGTTATGGGGCGCTGACTGAAGAAATTGTGGAATATTTGATGGGCTTGTTAACAACTCCGGCTGTTGCAGGGGAAACAAGTCAGTTTCGGCCTGTGGAGTTATTCCAGCGTTTGGAAGATTTTTATCTGCGGTGGTGCGAGGGGGAATTTATTGATATGCTGCCGGAAAGTTTGCCTCAGAAGAAGATGCGACTGCTGCGAGAGCAATTGAAAACCCAAGATTTGGGACAGCGACAAATAGATGTTTATGCTGGTTTGAATGTGATGATTTTGCTCTTTGAGTTGCACCGTTACGGTCAGGATAGAAATCTATTGAAAGACCAAATGGTGTTTTATCCTTGCGGGAAACCTAATAGTGAAGGCAAACTTGACGATGAAATTCGGTTGTTGCGTATCATCGGTTATAGCTGTTGTGTTGGGGATTTTGGCTTTCGCCAAACAGTTGGGAAATTCCTCAGTGGCGCAAACCTCAGCGGCGCAAACCTCAGCGGCGCAGACCTCGACTCCGCAAACCTCAGCGGCGCAAACCTCAGCCACGCATCCCTGAGCCACACATTCCTCGCCGACGCAAATCTCAGCGGTGCAAAACTCAATGACGCAGACCTCAGAAGCGCAGATCTCGACTACGCAATCCTCAGCGGCGCATTCCTCAGCAGCGCATTCCTCAGCAGCGCATCCTTCGTCGGAGCAAACCTCAGCGGTGCAAAACTCAACGACGCAGACCTCAGCATTGCAATCCTCGTCGGTGCAGACCTCATCGACGCAGACCTCAGTGGCGCAGAGCTCAGTGGCGCATTCCTCAGCAGCGCAGATTTCAGTGGGGCAAACCTCAGTGACTCAAGACTCAGCGATAGCACTGATCGCACTTTTGGCGATGTCCTATGGAGCGAGGATACAAACTGGGAGAATGTTCGAGGTTTGGATACAGCCGTTAATGTACCAGAAGCGTTAAGGCAACAGCTAGGAATGCAGTAGAAACATTGATGGACGAAGTAACTTCAAAGCTTTGCGATTGCTTTGTTCCTCGCAATGACAATACCGATGAACAGGCTTTCGGGCCGGTTCCACACATACTGAATTTTCTTGTGGGGTGGGCCGGAGAGCCCGATCGCAAATGACCGATCGACATACGAAGACCGATCGCCCTTAATTCTATCCAAAAGCGCGATGGCTACGCCCCGGCTTGCGCCTACGACCTTAATTTATGCAGTCACAGAACATTTGCTCGATCGCAACAATTCCAAAGCTTGGTGTTTTACCCTACCTTCCATCACCTCTTTTTGCAAAGTAATGAAAGCCTCAAAATCTTCTAAACCGTACTTGGTCATCTGCAACTGCTGTCGCAGCAGTTCTTCCGCTTCAACCGTCAAACAACCGGTTGCTAAAGCTTTTCGGACAATTGTACTAATTAAAGTCATAGTGAATTTACCCTGAAGGCGCGCACGTTAAAACAGTGGAGTTTTATCACATGACTAACTCCGCTTTTAGTTTGTTTCATAATTACCTGAAAATAGGTTAAATCTACCTTAAGGCATACTTAAATATAGTAATTATTGATACAGTTTCTTGTATCAATTTTAACTGTAGAGTGCGATCGAACCAGTAGATTTAGTTTGTGTCTAACAACAGCCGCCATTCTCTGACAGAAAAAGGAGGAAGCACTAACTCAGTTTGTTGTTGATTTTTAACGGGCAAATTCAACCGCAAAGGTCGATTGCTGTCCAATTGGGTAATTATCGATCTGAAATCGTATTCTCCAACATTAATCGGCAAATCTGAGTCGTTCCAAATATCATTTGCCTTGCCAATTTCGCGATTTCCCGCCGCAACTGTCAGCGGGAGAGGGTGCTGCAATTCTGTTCCGGGAAATCCTACCAATCTCAGGTTGAAAGAGTTAACTACTCCCGACTTGACTCGCTTGTACAAAACAACTTGCCACGCTTTGTCGTCACTATCGCGCAGGCTTTGTACGGATCGGAACATTACTCTGTCGCCCGTTTCTGGATATTTGTGAATCGAGGCGAAAGCGGGCGGGATGTTTGCGATTGTCAGACAGAGACAAAAGGTAATAACAATTACAATTTTGCGCAAAAAATTATATTTTTTCATCTGTTAATACTTCCAATGAAGGTTTGCAGTAAAGAAGAGACCTCGACCGAATAGCAAGCTTTGAATAGGCTGGATGTCTGTTACACAGTAATTATTGCAGATGTCTAATGCAAGTCTTTATTTCCAATCAGTTTCGGCTTGAGATAACACGTAAGCTGAAACATCGATAATTTGTTGTTCGGACAAACGAGCTTTGTAGGCGGGCATAATGCCTTTGCCGTTGGTTACTAAGTTGGAAATGTTGGCGATGGAATCCATGCCGTATTTTTTTAATGCTTTTTGTTTCAAGTTTTTGCCGCGCCTGATAATGTTGCCGCCGTTGATGTGACAACCGGCACAGTTGGCGCTGAAGACTTCGGCGGCGGTTGCGGTTGCGGGAGTTATAGCTGTATCTGCGATCGCCCTTGGGGAACTAGCAGCGATTTCTACAAATGCCAGTGTCAGTATCAATAGAGCGACGGTGAGAATTTTTTTTAAGTTAATTAGCGAAATCATTTATTTGCAATTTGAAAAATAGTGCTGATTTGATGATACCATTAATTACAGATTTTTGGGTTAACAAGCGTGATTCATTCTTCCCAATCGAATGTCCGGGAAACTGCTTTTTTCCAAAAGCGATATTTTTGCTCGCGAAGTGCGATCGGCATTTGCGGTTCCCAAGTAAAATCCACCGCCCAATTGTCCCGCAATTGAGCTAGCTGGCTCCAAAAACCCACCGCCAAACCAGCCGCATAAGCCGCGCCGAGTGCAGTAGTTTCTGCTACCGCAGGCCGCACTACCGGCACTCCCAAAACATCGCTCTGAAACTGCATCAGCGTGGAATTTCCCACCATCCCGCCGTCTACTTTTAAAGACAAAAGCTGCACGGCAGAATCCTGATTCATCGCGTCCAATACTTCCCGCGTTTGCCATGCTGTAGCTTCCAATGCGGCGCGAGCAATGTGTGCCTTAGTCACATAGCGAGTTAAACCTGCAATTACTCCCCGGGCGCTGTCTTTCCAATAGGGTGCGTAGAGTCCAGAAAAAGCCGGGACAACGTAAACTCCGGCGCTATCTGCGACTGTATTTGCTAATGTTTCTACTTCCGCAGATGTGTTGATGATGCCCAAATTGTCCCGCAGCCACTGCACTAATGCTCCGGCGATCGCAATACTGCCTTCGAGAGCATACACAGCGGGCGATTCTCCGAGCTTGTAGGCGACTGTGGTCAGTAACCCGTGGTTTGAAGGGACGATCGCCTCACCCGTATTCATCAGCATAAAACAGCCCGTACCGTAAGTATTTTTCGCCTCCCCGGGACTAAAACAAGTTTGCCCGAACAGAGCCGCTTGCTGATCGCCCAAAGCAGCAGCAATCGGAACATTTTCTAACAACCCTTTTGCAAGTCCAAAAACTTGACTCGAAGGGCGAATTTCCGGCAGCATCTGCGGGGGGATTTCCATTATTTCCAAAGTTTCGACATCCCAATCAAGGGTTTGCAAATCCATCAGCATCGTGCGGCTGGCGTTGGTAACATCGGTGATGTGCATACCGCCTGTCAAGTTCCAAATTAGAAAAGTATCGACAGTCCCAAAAATCGCATCACCTCGCATTGCAGCTTCCCGCAATCCGGGAATATTGTCGAGCATCCACTTGATTTTCGGCCCGCTGAAATAAGTAGCCAGCGGTAAACCGCACTTTTCTCTAAATCTATCTTTGCCGCCAAGTTCGGCTAACTTATCGCAGATTTCACGGGTGCGCGTATCTTGCCAAACAATTGCGTTACCGTAAGTTTTTCCCGTCTGTTTATTCCAAACAATTGCAGTTTCGCGCTGGTTGGCAATACCGAGGGCAGCAATATCTTTCGGGTCGATATTGCCGATTGCGAGTGCATTTTCAATCGCGCTTTGGGTGCGTTTCCAAATTTCCTCTGGATTGTGTTCAACCCATCCCGGTTGCGGATAAATTTGCTGGTGTTCTTGTTGATTGCTGCAAATTATCTGTCCCGCGCGATCGAATATCATAAATCGGGTGCTAGTCGTGCCTTGGTCGATGGCTGCTACGTATTTTTTGGTCAATTGTCTAAAACCTTTTTAGTAATGATGTCTTTAAATTATACGATAGTATGTAAAACTAAAATTAAGCTTAAACAATTTAGTTTAGGGAACTCCGAAATTTGAAACTAGCTGATTTGCTCAGGCTCGATCGCACAATTAAGGCGATCGGCTTTGACGACGCTCCCTTTTCTCGCACCAGCGGCAATCTGGTGTCGATCGCAGGAGTAGTCTGCGGCGGGACTCGATTTGAAGGAATGGTATGGGGACAAGTCTTCCCAGACGGATTGGATGCCACGGATGCTGTTTCCAAGCTCCTCATCGGAGGAAAATTTCTGCCGCAATTGCATCTCGTTTTGCTAGACGGAATTGCTTTCGGCGGCTTCAATATTATTGACCTTCCCGAGTTAGCATCGCGCTTGCAAATTCCGTGCGTTGCTGTCATGCGCCGCCAACCAGATTTAGCTGCTATTGAAAAAGCTCTCGACTATTTACCAGACTCGGAATACCGTTTAGAGTTGTTGCGCCGCGCCGGGAAAATTCACGCTTTTGAACCTTTCTTTTTTCAAGTGTGCGGCGAAGAACCAGAAGTAATAGCGCTGGTACTCCAGCGTTTGACTGACAATGGTAAGGTTCCTGAAGCTTTGCGTCTGGCTCATTTGATTGGTGGGGCTGTCATGACTGGAGTTAGCGGCAGTTCTGCTTGAATAAAAGCGGATTTGCTGTTTCACGCACGCGCTTGATTTCACAAAATAAATCAGATTAGGACTTAGATAATGGAGCATATTTGACACTATCTACGGGTAAGGTGCGCAGTGCGCACCCTACTTGAAAAAGTCTGGCATCTAAAATTTACTTACACAATTTCGCCGTCAATTTCACCAAATTCAATTTTAGTTCCCAAGGCCAAAATTAAGGTACTTTCAGGTTCTACCATTTTTATCTCGCCTTGACTGTCTGTGGCCCACCAAGCCCGATCGCACAAATTGGTCAATCCTAACAAATGTTCGTTTGTCGATCGCGAATTGACCGCAGCTACAACACCGTTAGAGGCGATCGCAGTTAAACTCGGTATGTCAGAGGTCAATAGCTGAGTTCCCGCATTCAAAGCAATAATTCGACTTCCTAATCTCAGGGAAAATGGGCTGCTGGTAAAAGAATTTTCTGCGGGCTTAGCTGATATAAAGGTAGGCGGAACTTTAGACTGACTTTGGGCGGGCAAGTCAGAGTTTCCAACAGTAATTGTACAATTGCCGATGCTCTTTTGGTCGCCCGATCGCAAATAACTCACCGCCCCAGTCTCAAAATTTTCGCAGACAATTTGCCCAGCCTCCAATTGAAACCGCATAGCCAGCGGCGCAACATTCGGAATGCAGATAATAGACAAGTTTTCATCGCTGCCAAAAGTCACCGGTTCGGCACCAACAGTCAGAGTGCGATTTACTCCAGTATCGTAACTAATTACCAGCCAAGCTTTGTTAAACAAAGTTTCAGCCACAACTAGCATAATTCCAATCCAAAAGCCGATCGCCGCACAGCCAGCCAAACGGCCCGCCGTACCGGATAAAGTATAAGCAAACAGAATAAACAAACAGCCGCCCAAAACTCCGCCAACACCGCCGCCTCCCGCGCCGCGAAGCATTCCTAAATTGGGAATCCGTTTGGCAAGTCCAAGTCCTAACAAACTGCCAGCAATTCCCCAGCAAATTACTCGTAAGAACTCGTTTTCACCGTCGCCAATCCCGCTAAAAATCACTTCAGCGATCGCCCCGGAAACAGCCCCGGCGATTAAACCAAACAATCCGCCATTTTTCAAAGCCTGTTTAATTTGAGGCTTGCCTTTGATATAGTAATAATAGCCGAACATAATAGCTGTAGCAATCCCGCCACCTACCAATCCAAACCAGCGAGCTGTAGACAAGACACTATCAACAACAGATTCTGAATTATTGAGTTGGCGCATGAAAGGTTCGGTGAGGAGATTGCCGGCGAAACCGCCGACAGCACCGCTAATCCCAAACTGCAAAGCTTTTTTAAGGGCTGATAGATTTCTTTTCACGGCGCACCTGGTTAAAAGTGAGAGTCAAGAAGAGCTACAAGAAAGAAAGCCACCATTTCCGATCGCACATCTGGCCCTGTCTCTCCCCTGTCTGGCTTCCCTCCATCTGGCGGGCAAAGTTTTTGAGCCTCGCGCCGCCGCCCGTCGCTAATGCCTCAACGCTCGATCGCCTGCAACCATTGCTGCTAGATAATTTTAGCGATTTTTTTCACTGTAAAACTTTAACTGGGAACAGCCAAGCGGGGGCCCAAAAATGAAAAGGAATGTTACAAACTATTACAGTAACACTCAGAATGTGAACACAATGCCTCAAAATACTTGCCAGAGGTAGTTGTGTCAGAGAAGCAATATCCTGACAAACTGCGCGACAGTCACTCGATCGCCACTTACTGAATTGCTGCAATCTCGATCGTAGATTAAAGATCGCATCAGTCATTTGTGGTATTCTAGGCGACAGGCTTAGTGCGAGCACTCACAACCGCACCGGCGTGAAAAACCAGCGTCGTCAAACGCCCAAAGTAGTCAGTCAACAACTTAAACAGTTGTTGGGTTAAGCTCCCCAAAGTGTTAAAGCTCCTGCCGCCAGTCAGAGATCCGAAACGGGTGCGCCCGCCGTTGCTCTGCTGAATGCAAAGTAGTTCGTAATTGCAAAATATCCAGCGGGTACACACAAGATGAGTATCGTCACAAAGTCCATCGTCAATGCAGACGCTGAAGCTCGTTACCTGAGCCCAGGCGAACTTGACCGAATCAAAAGCTTCGTCACCTCTGGTGAACGTCGCGTCCGCATCGCCCAAATTTTGAGCGAATCCCGCGAACGTATCGTCAAGCAAGCTGGCGACCAACTTTTCCAAAAACGCCCTGACGTAGTTTCCCCTGGCGGCAACGCTTACGGCGAAGAAATGACCGCAACTTGCTTGCGCGACATGGATTACTACCTGCGTTTGATCACCTACGGAATCGTAGCTGGCGACATTACCCCGATCGAAGAAATCGGTATTGTCGGCGTCCGCGAAATGTACAAATCCTTGGGAACCCCGATCGAAGCAGTAGCCGAAGGAATTCGCGCTATGAAGAATGCAGCTTCTTCGTTGCTTTCTGGAGAAGACGCTTCCGAAGCTTCCTCTTACTTCGACTACGTTATCGGTGCGATGCAGTAAAGATTTTAGATTTTAGATTGGAGATTGTGAGTTACCAGCAACCAGCCACAAGCTTTTGCAGATAACCAACCACAGATAAATCGAAAATCCCAAATCTCAAATCCGAGCTACAAAATTGGACTGAACTCAGCCACTTTCTAGGAAACAAGACTACCATGCAAGACGCAATTACCGCCGTTATCAATTCCTCTGACGTTCAAGGTAAGTACCTGGACATCAGCGCTCTAGATAAGCTCAAGAACTACTTCGCATCTGGCGAACTGCGCGTCCGCGCCGCTACAGCCATCAGCGCCAACGCAGCCACAATCGTCAAAGAAGCAGTTGCTAAGTCTCTGTTGTACTCTGACGTAACACGTCCCGGCGGCAATATGTACACAACTCGCCGTTATGCAGCTTGCATTCGCGACTTGGACTACTACCTCCGTTACGCCACCTACGCAATGCTAGCTGGCGACCCTTCCATTCTCGACGAGCGCGTGCTCAACGGTTTGAAAGAAACCTACAACTCCTTGGGCGTGCCCATCGGTTCTACCGTACAAGCCATCCAAGCAATGAAAGAAGTCACCGCCGGTTTGGTCGGTTCTGACGCTGGTAAAGAAATGGGCGTCTATTTCGACTACATCTGCTCTGGCTTGAGCTAAGACGAAGGAAGAAGGAAGAAGGAAGAAGGAAGAAGGAAGAAGGAAGAAGGAAATAAAGAAAAATCTTGATTTCTGCTCTCTTTGAACTTTAAACTTTTCGATTTTTCGACTTTTTACCTTTGCTTTTGAAAGAAGTCAGGGAAGTTGAGAGTGATTGCTAGACCGTCAAAGGCTTGTCGAGAATACTGGACGAGTTTTAACGAGCTAGTTTTGACTCCTAACTCCCTGACTTCAATCTTTTAAAAATTCAACTAAAAATCTGTAAACCTACTCAGGAGTTTGTGTCCCATGAGAATGTTTAAAGTGACTGCTTGTGTCCCCAGCCAAACACGCATTCGCACTCAACGCGAATTGCAAAATACCTATTTTACTAAGCTGGTTCCCTACGACAACTGGTTCCGGGAACAGCAAAGAATTATGAAAATGGGCGGCAGAATTATTAAAGTGCAACTGGCTACTGGTAAGCCTGGAGCTAATACTGGCCTACTTTAAGATCCGACGCTGGATTGATGTAGGGTTAAGAGGTCGTCGTGACCTCTTTTTTGTCTTTTAGTACGGGCAATTCATCCTACGGGCAATTCATCCTACGGGCAATTCATCCTACGGGCAATTCATGAATTGCCCCTACCAATTATGTCATCCTACGGGCAATTCATGAATTGCCCCTACACATCAGGATGGTTTTCATCCATTTCCCCTATCAATTATGTCATCCTACGGGCAATTCATGAATTGCCCCTACACATCAGGATGGTTTTCATCCATTTCCCATTGAATCGGATTATTGATGATATATTCTCGTACTCTCTGAACATCTTCCTCACTACGAATTACATTCTCATAATAATTACGTTGCCAAAATGCTCCTTCAATTTCACGACTCTGATTAATAGCCTTAGCGGTTAACATCTTAAATCGTCCTACTACTTTAGGTAAAATCATTTTTCTTCGAGATTTAGCTTCATTAACATCTAAATTGCTATAAATTTTTGATGAATCTACTGATTTATGAATCAGTAGTATTGCATGAAAATGATTTGGCATAATTACATATTCATCTAAATCTATATCTGAAACTTTGTCTGGTAAACCTTCCCAAATCTCTCGAACCATTTCCCCGTAATTATTTAATATCATTTTTTTATCCTGAATTTCTCCTAATAAACATTCACGATTTCGCACACAAATTGTTAAAAAATAGGCTCCGTCAGCCGAATAATCAAAACCTTTTAATCGAATAGATTGGCGACTACGATCGTTAAATGCTGGCATAGTTTTGAGCCATATTTTTTATTCTAATTGTTTCATCGTAGGGGCAATTCATGAATTGCCCGTACATTCCAGATTTTTCGGGGTTTATGAATTGCCCGTGCATTCCAGATTTTTCATTATGCTAGCTGATACAATTCAGGCAATTCATGAATTGCCCCTACTTTAATCATCTTTGTTAGAGTTTATTGAGATCATTCTAAAATCCTATGGCTGCTGATATTCGACGCTTTATTCCATTTTTTGACCCCAGCGTGTCTGAATGGGCTCCCGAGGCCCGCTGGCTGCGCTGGCTGACTTTTTTGTGGCTGTTTGTGGGGCTGACAGCTTTGTTCTCGGCTTCCTATCCGATCGCCAATTCAGAGTTAGGAGACGGGCTTTATTATTTTAAACGACAGTTAATCGCAGTGGCGATCGGGCTGGCCGGCTTTAACTTGATGGTACACTCCCCCCTGCGCTACCTGCTCAAATCAGCTCAGTTGGGCATTCTATTGCTGCTGGGAGTGCTGTGGCTGACCTTAGTTCCCGGAGTCGGAACCACCATCAACGGGGCGACTCGCTGGATTTCCCTCGGCCCAGTTCCGATTATTCAACCTTCGGAGTTGATCAAACCGTTTTTCGTGCTCCAAAGCGCCCGCATTTTCGGCAACTGGCCCCGCTTGACGAATAAAGTGCGGCTGGCTTGGTTGGGAATTTTTGGGGCGATGCTGTTGGGAATTTTGTTGCAGCCGAATTTGAGCACCACGGCTTTGTGCGGGATGACTTTGTGGTTGGTGGCTTTGGCTGCTGGGTTGCCTTACTTGCAGTTGGGCGCAACGGCTATAGGGGGAATGCTATTGGCAGTTTTAAGTATTACTTTTCGGGAATATCAGCGCCGCCGGATTATGTCTTTTCTGAATCCTTGGGCCGATCCGATGCAGGATGGCTATCAGTTGATTCAAAGTCTGCTGGCTGTGGGTTCGGGCGGCATCTGGGGCGTTGGTTTGGGGATGTCGCAGCAAAAGTTATTTTATTTGCCGATTCAGTACAGCGATTTTATTTTTGCTGTGTTTGCTGAGGAGTTTGGTTTGGTGGGCGGTTTCTCGCTGCTGCTGATGCTGGCTGCTTACTCTACTGTGGCTTTGAGGGTAGCGGTGAAAGCCCGGAATATTGAGAGTCAGTTGGTGGCGATCGGGGCGACGGTGGTGATGGTGGGACAGTCGCTGCTGAATATTGGGGTGGCGACGGGGGTTTTGCCGACTACGGGTTTGCCGCTGCCGTTTTTTAGTTACGGGGGTTCTTCGATGGTGGCGAGTTTTTTGTTGTCGGGGCTGCTGATTCGGGTGGCTAGGGAGAGTTCGGAGGCTGAGGTGGTTTCTTTGGACGGGCTGCGGGCGGCGCAAAGAAAGCCTAAGTTGCGATCGAACAACGAAACTCCACAAACTGAGTAATTTGCCATATCAATTCTGGCTGCGCCGGAATGATACAGAGGACACGGTAATGCCGCTTCCCTACGCCAAATTTTTCGCGCAAGAAACAGCACTGCCGTGTCCTGATTTTTGCTAGTTATTGATTCCAACTAACAACTAACTATTTCTGTCTTCCGTCACCTTTATTGGGCGGTTCTTCTTGTTTTTCCGGCTGAGGTTTAGCCGTGATTTCGGTTAATTCTTTTTTGTCTGGTGGTGATGATTCTTGATTGGGATTAATCATGGAATTATTTCCTGAATAATAGATGCACCCTTTAATTATATCATTTACCGTTGCCAAGGCATTGCTGTAGATAGCGGGAGGAATATTAATACAAACAATTCTCATGCAATGGGATTTGATACCTAAATATTGGAAAAATTTAATGTAGATGCGAAATGTAGATGCAAAATAGTGCTATTTCTAAACTGCTTGAGGGTTGCAGCCAAACAAATCAGACGAGTTAGCAAAAGAGTCTTTGTTTAGAATCAAATGCCGATCGCCATCTCGACTGACTAACCCTTGCTGCTGCAATTTTCCCAGCATTCGAGTGACAGTCACCCGAGTCGTGCAAATAGCATTAGCAATATCTTGATGAGTTAAGCGGATACTCAAGCGAGTCCCTTCAACTACAGGCTGACCGAAATCTTGTTTCAACAACAATAATAGTTGATACAAACGGTCTTCAACGCGTCGCTGTCCGGCGATCGCCAAAATAGATTCCATTTGCCGCAGCCGCCGTACCATTTGAGGCAGCAACTCATGAGCCAATTGAGGAGAAGCTTCGATTTCCACCATAGAATACCACATCAAATAAACATCTGATGTCGCCGTAGCTTGGTAAGTTTGCAAGCTAGTCAACCACAAACCGAAGCACATCGAAGGCCCCACCCAACCCAAAAGTCCTTCTTCCCCGGTTGGATAAAGTGTACTCAGTTGTGCTAAACCTTGACAGACTCGCCAAAGGCCTTGTGACATCAAAGGAATGGTTTCGCCCTTGGCATAAAAATGCAAGTTTCGAGTTGCTCCCGTGTTATGCTGGACTTCCGCTAAAAGTGCTTTGGATGTTGGTGGCATATCCGTTATTTCCAGCTAAAAAACAATCGTCTGAGACCTACGGCTCTCACTCTAGCCTACTCAGGTAAAGGTTTGGTAATCGTCTGGTTAGCGGTAAGATAAGCTTTAGCCATCAGTTATTGGTTATTTGTTATTGGTTATTGGTTTGCAATGCGCACCCTACTAGGAATTATGCACACTTGTAGCGCGTAAACCTGAGTGTTATAAAGAGTGTTAGAAAAAGTAATTTTGCTAATTTTTAGTGTTATTAATGAGCAAATTTATGTTAATAAATAGTCTGCCGATCGCCATTTAAGACAAAAAACAGGGAAGTTGCCTGCGATCGCTCGCCCGGGCTGCGGGCATCCTTCATCCGCTGCGACAACCTTAAAGAACTTCTAAAATAGTTCAAGAACGTATCAAAAGATAAAAGCAAGGTTTTTCATGGCCGATCAATTAATTCGCGCAACAGCCGCAGATGGCGGAATTCGGGCTGTAGGTGTCATTACCACCCGCCTCACCGAAGAAGCAAGAGGGCGGCACAAGCTCTCCTACGTGGCTACAGCCGCCCTCGGCCGCACGATGTCGGCGGGGCTGTTACTCGCTTCCAGCATGAAGCGGCCTGAATCCAGAGTCAACATTCGCATCAAAGGAGATGGGCCGCTGGGCGGACTTCTGGTAGATGCCGGACTAGATGGCACAGTTCGAGGTTACGTGAACAATCCCGGAGTGGAACTACCGCCCAACGCCCGAGGCAAACTCGATGTCGGCGGAGCAATCGGTAACGGTTATTTGTACGTGGTGCGAGACGTTGGATACGGCTTCCCTTACTCAAGTACGGTAGAATTGGTTTCCGGCGAAATTGGCGACGATCTGACTCACTATTTGGCAACCTCCGAGCAGACGCCTTCGGCTCTGGTTTTGGGGGTGTTTGTAGGGGCTGGCGGAGTGCAAGCGTCTGGGGGCGTGCTGTTGCAGGTTCTGCCGAAGGCGGCAACGGACGCAAAACTTGTGCAAACTCTAGAATCTAGGGTAGCTGCACTGTCGGGTTTTACGCCGCTGCTGCGATCGGGCAAAACGCTGCACGAGATTCTCGAAGAGTTACTCGGAGATATGGGGCTGGAATTTTTCCCGGAAACTCAGATGGTGCGTTTTCACTGCGGCTGTTCGTTCGATCGAGTTTTGGGTGCTTTGAAAATGCTGGGCGAAGCAGAACTCCAAGACATGATCGAAAAAGATGGCGGGGCTGAGGCTACGTGCCATTTTTGCAACGAGGTTTACAAAGCTGACAGCGAGCACCTGACTGAACTGATCGGCAATTTGCGATCGAACTCAGGTTCTTGAGGCGATAATCTGTAATTGGTAATGGGAGTGCGAGTTCGGGATCGAGGCCTTGACCAATTGCCAATTACGGATTATCAATTACCTAATCGCGAAATTTTGATTTTTGGGGTGCGGGTGATGGCTCTTGCAGTCTCCGGGCTTTAGGAGTGTGTCACAGTGATGGATAGATTATTCTTTCTTAGCAGTGGATGGCAGCGATCGCAGTTTGGAAATACTTAAGACTGGCTGGTTGCTGTTTTTGGTAAGCACGATATGAGTCAAGATCGCAAAACACCAGGCCGTTGGTCTGCATCAGAATCCTTGGAGTCAAAAAAGGATACTTCATCGCTAGTGCCGCTTCCAGCCCGGAAAAACCGCGCTGAGCGACTCAGAGAAATCCGAGATTTGGTTATTTCGGGAAAATTGCCGGCAGGGCGTCTGAGACTACCGCCGAAAGAGTCGCCAGAAAACTCGCAGCCGGGAGAATACAGTCCGCTGTGGCGGATCTGGTCGAAAAAGTGGCAGTTTTGGCTGGCAGTGAGTTTGATTATGTCGGTGGGTATGGGGTTCGTGGCAATTTCGTCTTTGCTCAACCTGACGGGCCAGTCGAATTGCTCGAAGATTTTTTGGCCGACGGCTTCGGCTAACGATCGCTTTTTTTGCGCTCAAGAAGCGGCTAGTAAGCGGACGGCAGATGATTTGCTCCGCGCGATCGAATTAGTGAATGCTTTGCCGCAAGACCACCCGCTGCGACCGAGAATTAACGGTCAAATCGATCGCTGGTCGCAGGATATTGTCAGGCTGGGAAATTCTAGCTTTCAAGAAGGAAGGCTGGAGGAGGCGATCGCGATCGCCCGCAAGATTCCTCGAAACGTGCCGGCTTACCCGACGGTGGAAAAGCAGATTGAAAAGTGGCAGTCAATCTGGAGCGATGCAGAGAAAACTTACCGCACGGCGGAAGACCATTTGCGTCAAGAAGAGTGGACGCTGGCTTTCCGCCAAGCTACTCTGCTTTTGGATTCGGGTAATACTTTCTGGGAATCGTCTAAGTACGAGGAACTGACTAAGGTAATTGAGGCGACTCGGGCTGAGGGCAATAAGTTGGTAAAAGCCCGGAATACAGCTTCCGAAGGAGGACTCGACAATCTGGTGACGGCGATTAAGCTGGCTCAGGGAATCGGTCAAAATAGTTATTTGTATCAATCTGCCAACAAGACGATCGCGGAATTTAGCAAGAAAATTATGGCAATCGCCCAAAAACGCTTGCAAGCTGGGGATTGGCAGCAGGCTGCGGCGATCGCGAATCAGATTCCCGATTCGGCAAATTTAAAGGAACAAGTTCAGGATTTGAACCAGTTGGCGAATGCTACTTCTCAGGCTTTGACCGGTTCTGTGGATGGTTTGTCCAAGGCGATCGAGATTGCTCAAAAGTTGAACGCCGGCCGCCCTTTGTACAAACAAGCTCAAGATTCAGTCGGCCGCTGGCAGCAAGAAATGGCTGATGTGAAAGTTTTGGAGCTCGCAAGCAGACTGGCGGCACCTGGAGGGGTAAAAGATTTGAGGGCTGCGATCGCCCAATTGCAAACAGTCCCGGAATCAAATCCCCGCAAAGCTGAAGTTCGCACTCAAATTAACCGCTTGAGCCGTCAAATCGAGCTGCTCGAAGATAGTCCGTTCATGCAAAGAGCTAACGATTTGGCAAATACCGGCGATCCGAATTCTCTGGAGGCGGCCGTGGCTCAAGCTTCTCGGATCGCTCAAGGTAGGGCGCTTTACGGGGAAGCTCAGGGCAAAATTCAAGCTTGGATCGAGAGGAGACAGCGGCTGGTTGACGGGCCGTTTTTGGAAAGAGCTCAGCAGCTAGCGGCGAGGGGCAATTTGGCGGAGGCAATTGAGATGGCGCGCCGGATTCGATCGGGACGGGTGCTTTACGAGGAAGCTCGATCGAACATCCGCAATTGGGAAGCTCAATTTCAAGGCGAACAAGGTTTGCAAACCGCTCGTCAGGCGGCCCGAGCTGGGACTGCTGACGCTTTGCAAACGGCAATTTCCCTTGCCCTTCAGGTGCCCGATTCGAGTTCGCTCCGGTGGCAGGCGACTGAGGCGATTGATGAGTGGAGCCAGCGGATTTTGGCGATCGGTGTGGAACAGTCGTCGTCGGATGTGGCTGGGGCGATCGCCACTTTGAAGAAGATTCCGTCGGGTTCTCGGGCTTTTGAGCAAGCTCGATCGCAAATCGAAATTTGGGAGCAGTCGCTGAATCCTGGAGCTGCTGAGTCTCCGGCTCCAGCTCCCCCGGAAACTGAACCCGAGAGCAGGTCTGGGACTCGCTAGGCTAAATGGTTTCCCGACGTTAGTATCAATTCTGGCTGCGCCGGAATGACAAGCGAGGACACGGCACTGCCGTGTCCTGATTGCGGGTAAAATTAATTCCGATACAACCGGAATTGATATTAATCCTCTGATTTTGAAGGACTAAAGTCCTCACTACAAACGAATTTGGCGTTGCTGAGAAAGGAGTATGATTTGCCTCCGAAATTTAGTAGGGGCAATTCATGAATTGCCCGTACTCTAAATTTCAGGGATTGCTATAGGCAGTGAATCATACCTAAATTCAGCAACGCCCGAATTTTATTGTGGTCGATCAATCGGACATCATACTAAACATCTGCCGGATTCAGGTGCATCATCGCCCAGGTGGTGTAAGTGCCGATCGGACTCCAGAGTATGTAAGGCACCAATAACAGGACTGCCGGCTCTGAAACTTGCAAAACGCTTAAAGCTAGAAACACGCTTAAAATAGCGCCTGTTCCGCCGATTATTGTGCCGACTTTCAGGCTCCTAACTTTGCACATAACCGAGGTATAGGACATAGTTACTATTTCTAAAAGCAAGTATAAACCCATTCTCAGCCAAGTTTCCTGCGTTCCTGGTGCGTGTTCCCAAACAATCACGGCTGACCAAGTTCCACAAATAAAAATTACAGTCCAAATTAACGGAATTGCCCTTTCAAATACTAGCCATCTCGGACGTTGTAAACGGTTGAACCACTGGATATCGCTGGGCGCGATTAAATTAGCAGCTAATCCTACTACAAAGACGACGATGCCAATTACCATCCACGATTTAATCATTATCATTTGTCTTCGTCCTTAAACAAGGTTGATGGGTTGGATTCAGCAAATATTTTAGGTAATTCAGACGCAAAATACATCTTTATTCAATCTTAAATTTATAATTCAAAGCTAACCTATAATTATTAAAAATATAATAAATTATGCAGGGTGCGCACTGCGCACCTTACCGCTATAATTCGCGCTTAGTCTTTCCACAAAATCGGCGGCTAGCCGAGCCGGTGATGGTGTTCTAATTCTAAACTAGAGTTATCATCTTTTTTGGGAACCAGAAGCGTATTTTCGCTGCTCGGTTGCAATACGGCTTTAATTACTTGTAGAAAACGGTTGGGCTTTTTACTTTGACCGTTGAGAGTGCGGCGGTCTTTTACTTTTTGAGAAAGATGCCGCATTACAGATAAATCAAGTTCATCGATGAAATGGTCTGCGATACGTTCTCCCATTAAATCAATAGCTTCAGCATACTGATCGGTGAGCGTTTCTATGGCATCGTATGCTTCGTCAGCCACTTGACTTGCTACTGTTTTATTTTCGTCGCCAGATGTCTGGGAATTGCTGCGGCGCCTGTCTAAAAGACTTTGGTATTCAGCAATGCTCATTCCCAAATTGTAAAGATGGTGGTGAGCGTGATCCATCAAATCTACTTCACCGGGATAGAAGAAACCGCGAGTGCTGTTGATAGCGTGCAGTTTGGCCCAACGCCGCAGAATTGTCTCGTCTTGCAGTTGGTATCGCTCCAACATTTGAGCTGTGTTCAGCTCTACTTCTGGCGTAACTTTGAAATCGCTCATCGGTAAGTCCTCGTTGGTGAGATAAATAAAATTGAAACTTAGCATCTGCAATCTGGGTGCAGTCTGATTCAGGGCGATCGATCTTTTGACGACATTCATGGAAGTCTTGCGGGCCTTTGCTAGCCGTCGATCGGGCGATCGAGTCAGAGGATGTCAGGGTAGCGTAATTTTGAGCTTGGTCTCGATCGCATCCGGTAGCAACTGCACAGGGTTAATAATATAGCTGATTTAGTGTTTCAACAACCGTTAAAAATAGTAAAGTTTAATTCTTGGGCTTGAATTGTTAGTAAAGTTGAGCTATCATACTCTCAATAACCGTGCAATTAATAATTGTAGTAGTTGCAATCGAGATTCCTAGTATGCCTGTATACGATTATTTTTGTCCCAGCAACAACCAGAAATTAGAAGTTTCGCACAGCATGAACCTGGAAGTTTTGACTTGGGGTCAACTGTGCTCCATAGCTAAGTGCGAACTGGGTGAAACTCCCGCAGATGCGATCGTACGCCGACTGCTGAGCGCTCCGAGGTTGATGAAGCCGACATCCGACACCGATTATAAAAATCAGGGCTTTAGCAAGTACGTAAAGCGGGATGAAGGAGTATACGAAAATGTCACCGCTAAGGATGGTGAAAGCCGGATCGTAAATCGAGATGGGAAGGCGATTTAAGACTAATCAAGGTAGGGAAACGGCACTGCCGTGTCCTGTATTACAACAGATATTGGGTAGGGAAACGGCACTGCCGTGTCCTTTATTTGATAGGATTGAAAACTACTAGATTATTCCGATACAGACGGAAAAAATACGATCGACCGGACATAATATTATTTACCAAACCAATCTGTCAATTTTTGCTGTGCTTGTTCTTTCGTTTCAGCATTAATGTATATTGAAACAGTAGCGATCGCCGCCAGCAACACTCCCAAATCGTCTGTAAATCCGACACCGACTAATATATCGGGAATCGCATCAACCGGAGATATAAAGTACGTCAAAGCTCCAACAACAACAGTTTTTGCCCAAGCTGGCACGTTGGGGTTTTGAGCGGTATAGTAGAGCGTTAAAGCTTTTTCAACTACTTCTCTACCTGCGGTTAAAGCAAATTTTTTCAGTTTCCCCCAAAAACTTTCTTCTGAGAAAGCCAACTGTTGTTCGCTCAGACTTGTAGTTATGCCTTTTGGATCGATTAAATCTAAAGGAATTCCGGCATTTTTCAGTTTAGAAACAGCATATTTTACGGAATTAGATGCCGATTTTTTATGGTTTCCGGCTGCTTGTATTGCTTGCAAATCCTGCATGAATTCCTGCATGGCTTGGACTTGCAAGTCAGAAATAGCCAGCAGTTTTTGGGCTGATTGAATCGCCTCGCTTTCTCCCGAATGCAGCTTATTATTTGCCCAAGCAATGCCGATCGAAAAATACATGACTCCCAAACGCAGCGGTTCTGCTGACTGGCTGAGTGTTTGCAAAGAGTCGCCCAGTGATGGGGGATTTGCGGTGTAGGATTGGATTTGAGTCTTTGCTGAAGAGGAAAACTTGTCTAAATTGATGGTTTTAAACAGCAAATTTAGTTCGTCAATATCGACAGATCCATCAACAGCGGCGATCGCAAATAAAGCTCCATAAAAAGCGAGAAGTTCACTTTCTGAGGATGTGGCAAAAATATTTGTTTCAGACATGATGCTAATCCAGTCGATCGCGACATCTTCAATTTTATCACAAAACTCAGATCCAAATCATTACAGAAACCGGTAATAATTTGAGAGGGAATGACACAAGGGAGAATTTTTGATGAAAGTTGCGATCGTCGGCTGCGGCTATGTCGGTACAAGAGTAGCTAAAAAATTGCGCGGCCAATCAGATTATACCGTGACGGCGACTACCACAACACCGGAACGAGTCGCCCAATTGGAGGGTGTCGCCCAGAGGGTGGCTGTGCTCAAAGGTAATGACATAGATGCAATGACGGCTGTATTACAAGGACAAGATGCTGTTTTGCTATGCGTCGGTGCTCGCAATCCTCACAGCTACAAAGAAAGTTATTTAGATACTGCGAAAACTCTGGTATCTATGTTGCAGCAAACACCCACAGTAAAGCAGGTTATTTATACGGGTACATATTCAGTATATGGCGATCGGCAGGGTGAATTAGTAACTGAAGAATCAGCAGTCGCACCAGCTAATCCCAACGGTGAAATTCTCGCAGAAACAGAACGAATTTTATTAGCAGCATCAAGTCCAAATCTGCAAGTTTCTATTCTCAGATTGGGTGGAATTTACGGGCCGACGCGAGAATTAGTTAAAATCTTTGGAGGCTGGGCTGGGAGCACTCGTCCCGGTGCGGGTGAAGATGTGACTAATTGGGTGCATACGGATGATGTTGTCGGCGGGTTGATATTTGCTTTGGAAAATCAATTGCAGGGAATTTACAATTTAGTTGGGGATGTGGGGCTATCTAGTGGTGAATTGCTCGATCGCATTTTTGAAAGTCACAATTTGCCGAAAGCTTCTTGGGATGGAAGTCCTAGCGTGCGGCCTTATAATGCGAGGGTGTCAAATCAAAAGATTAAGGCGGCTGGCTATCAATTTATTCATCCAGAAATTAGGGAGTTTTAGTTTGGCTCATCTTTTTTTACCGCAAATGTAGGCGGATAGACGCGGATGAACGCAGATGAGGAAATGGCGATCGACCGCTAACTATCAATGCACCCTTTTTGATTTTATCGGGTGATATTATTTACAAACGCTGAAACAAATCCATCCGGTAGCGTTTGTTGTGACGCGCTAAATCGAGCCGGAAACTTTTTTGACGCGGGTCGCCAAGATGTTTTAAAAATGGTGCAGATTCTTGAATAAAAGTATCGTGAACTATGTTGCCATTTAGAATAAAACTATCTACAGGAAACCGATAATGAACCATCAGCAAAAATCCTCCCGGAAGTAACCGATCGATAATTTTTTCCTGGGTTTTTTGGAGGTCGGCTAATGTCAAATAATAACCGACTTCTGAGAACACAATTAAATCAAATTGCTCGGCGGGGAACTGTTGGGGTATCTGCATCCGCTCAAACCGCACCTGTGGGAGATCGCGGCAGCGTTTTCGCGCTTCTTCTAATCCTACTTCCGAATAATCAACCGAGAGCAATTTGTCACACTTTTTTGCTAGTTCCTGAGTCAGTACACCGATCGCGCATCCGATTTCAAAAGCATTTTTGAATCGGACTTTTGGCAAAGCTCTGATAGTTGTTCGGAATTTACTGGTTTCATAAAAGCTAGACGTGTATCCCCAAGGATCGGAACTCCCTCTGTAGGTTTCATCAAAGAAGCTGGATGGTACGGATTCGGGTTCTGAAGATTTCACGGTGAACCTCTGCAAGTTAAATGTTATTTAAGTAAATGTACTACAAAAAAGACCGCGAATCATTGACTTTATTTTCAAATTATGATTTTGTGTAGGATAGCTATTTTTTTACGGCGGATGCAGTCAGATGAACGCGGATGAAACAAAGAAAGGGCGATCGACCGTTAATTGTCAACACGCCCTGTTTGAATTTATCGGCTTCTATCATTTACAAACGCTGAAACAAATCCATCCGATAGCGTTTGTGATGGCGTACTAAATCTATCATAAAAAACTTTTTGCGCGGGTCGCCAAGATGTTTCAAAGATGATGCGGAATCTTGGACAAAAGTATCGTGAACAGTCTCCCCATCCAGGATAAAATAATCGCCCGCTGTGGCTCGATAATGAACCATCAAAAGATATCCCCCCGGAAGCAAACCGTCGATAATTTTTTGTTTAGTTTCCAAGAGGTCGGCCATAGTCAAAAAAAAGCCAACTTCGGAAAATAAAATCAAATCGAACTTCTCAGTGGGGAACTGTTGGGGTATCTGCATCCGCTCAAACCGCACCTGCGGGAGATCTCGGCAGCGTTTCCGCGCTTCCACTAATCCTACTTCAGAATAATCTACTGACAGTAGCCTGTCACATTTTGGAGCTAGTTTCTCAGTAAGTACACCGATGGCGCAGGCGATTTCAAAAGCATTTTTGAATTGAACTTTTGGCAAAGCTCTGATAGTTGCTCGGAATTTACTGATTTCATTAAAATTAGTTGTGTATCCCCAAGGATCGGAATTCTCGCGGAAGGTTTCGTCAAAGATGCTGGAGGGTGTTGATTGCTGTTCTGAAGATTTCATCGTCAACCTC
>JANNOR010000107.1:0-21778 GCA_031399265.1 Cyanobacteria bacterium SOY_34_metabat_3
CGCCTCTTCGGTAAAATCAATTTGACTGCGGTACTGCGCCATAAATACAAACAGCCTCACCGCCATCGGTTCAACCGCTTTCGCATTGTCGCTTTGAATCTTGCTCCCCCCCTTACCAAGGGGGGGCTGGGGGGGGTTAGATTCCAAATCGCCCGACCAATTCCCCTCCAACAAGTCGCGAATTGTAATAAAATTGTGCAAAGACTTAGACATCTTTTTGCCATTGACAGTCACGAAAGCATTGTGCATCCAATAATTAGCAAGGGACTTGCCCGTCGCGGCTTCAGATTGAGCAATTTCGTTTTCGTGGTGCGGAAAAGTTAAGTCAGAACCACCGCAGTGAATGTCAATAGTTTCGCCCAAGCAATCGCGCACCATCGCCGAACATTCAATGTGCCATCCGGGGCGGCCTTTTCCCCAAGATGAATCCCAAGCAGGTTCGCCCGGTTTAGCACTTTTCCACAGGGCAAAATCAGAGGAATCTTGCTTTTTTTGAGCCTCTATTTCTGCGATTTCCAATCTACCGCTAGCCCCAGCCTGCATTTCTTCCAACTTGCGGCCGGACAGCTTTCCGTAATCGGCAAACTTCCTCACATTGTAGTAAACGTCGCCGCCAGAAGCGTAGGCATAACCTTTATTTTCTAACTCATGAATCAGCCGTTTAATGCCGTCCATTGTATGCGTGGCGCGGGGATATTCATCGGCCCTGAGAATATTCAGCTTGTCCATGTCGGCAAAATATTCGTCGATGAAGCGTTGCGCTACGGCTTCCATTGTGGAATTTGTCTCGCGGGCGCGATCGAGTATTTTGTCATCAATGTCGGTAAAATTCTGGACGTAGCGCACATCGTATCCGCGCCACATCAAGTAGCGGCGCACCATGTCCCATACAATGTAAGCGCGGGCGTGGCCGACATGGCAGTAATCGTACACCGTAACGCCACAGCAGTACATCCGCACCTTTCCTGGTTCGATCGGGTCAAAAGGTGATTCGCGACGGGTCAAGCTGTTGTAAAGCGTTAGGGGCATGGGATTTGAGATTTGGGATTGATGTACTGCTTTAATTTATTATATTACGGTTGGTGAATGTTTCGATGTTGTTGCGAAATCCTCGGCGGTTGAAACCGCAGCTACAGAAACGAAGTCTGCCTCCGCAGACTAAGAGATAGTTACCAAACATCTGTTAAATCTAAGACAAATCCCGGCAATACATCTTCCCCGGATAAAGTCCTGGGATGATCTAATATTTCCAGATCCTGATTTGGTCTGTATATCTCAACTTTCTGGTTTTTGCGATCGATTAACCAACCCAAACGAGATCCATTTGTGATGTATTCTCGCATTTTTTCTCGCAATGGTTCCATGTTGTCAGATTTAGAACGCAATTCTACTACAAAGTCTGGACAGAGGGGAGCGAAGCCTTCTCGTTCTTTGGGTGTGAGAATTTGCCACCGTTCTAATTTAACCCAGGAAGCGTCTGGGGAGCGATCGGCACCATTGGGCAGTTGAAAACCGCTAGAAGAGTCAAATGCTATTCCTAGCTTGGTTTGGCGATTCCACAGCCAGAGTTGTCCTGACATATCTTGGTTTCGATTGCCTGTTTCGCTTCCTGTCGGGGGCATAACAATTAATTCTCCTGTAGCAGTTCTTTCTAGCCTTAAGTCACGGTTGACTGCCGCAATTTGCTGGAACTGTTCGTGAGTTACTTTGAAGGTTTGGGGAATGGTAATGGTGGTTTTGAGCATACTGTGCGGCCTCGCGATCGGCTATCACCTATTCTATTATGTCACAGTCTTTTTTTACTATCAAAATTTGATTGACAAACTCCGCAGATACCGTGTAACATTTAATTAGATGCTAATTTAATGCTATTATTATGATAAACCTTTCAAGAGACATACATTCTCTGACCGATTTTAAACGTAATACAACTGAGTTTGTGCAGCGGCTCAAGGAAACAAAACATCCTTTAGTTCTAACTGTCAACGGGAAAGCAGAGTTAGTTGTTCAAGATGCCGAATCTTATCAGAAACTTTTAGATGCGGTTGAGTTATTGGAGACTTTAAAGGGAATTAAACTGGGTTTGTCACAAATGGATCGAGGGGAAGGAAAAAAAGCTGAAGATTGTTTCAATCAACTGTTTGAGAAGTTAGACAGTTAGCCATGAATCAGAAATATCAAGTCATATCGTTTTCGGTTGCATTGTCAGTCCTGGACGCGCTTCGATCGAAGAAACCGGGTTTTTAACCGAATCTACGGGTTGTGACGATTATTTCGGAAAAAACCCGGTTTCTGGGCCCATGCAAGTTCTAATTGCCCTAGTATATAAGGAAGGTAATAGCTGATGAAAGACAATATCTGGATTAACATTTTAGAAGCAAATAAATTGATGCGATCGCCTGATGAAGTTATAGCATTTGAAAATGCTTTAGCCTCACTTGCCGATCGTCCTCAAGATGAAGATTTGCCAGATTTACATCTGATTTTAGACGATCGCTGCGAACAGCCAGAAGTCATGTTTGGTTTGATTCATTTTCTAGAATCTTTTGATGTGTCAGCCCAGATTCAAGCATTTGTTACAGTTGTACCGCAATTAATGCTCGTTGCTTCGGAATGGACGAGAATCCTCCACAGCCGCATTTTAAACGATGATGATGCTTGTCGTTTGTATCGAGATATTTTGCATTTATTGAACTCCCAAGAACCTAATTTTGTTCGTCAATTGCTGGAAGAAAGCGCTAGTTATCATTTAAACAAACGGGAGCCAAAATTAGAGTTAGCTAGGTAAGATCGATTATACAGGATTTCTGAGAAACCCGACTTTTGCCCGAAGTCTGGTTTTGGGATGCGTAGTAGCAGCAACTAAGGCCGCCTGTACGGAATATTATTTTGCATCCCGAAAAAGTGCAAATCCTGATGTAGAAAATAACATCACTACTCCGAATATCGCCCATAATGGATGAAAACCACCGTCAAGCCTATCTGCATCTGATCTATTTGTTATTCAATTGTCCGAGTGAAGATGAAGCAACAGAAATTTTGAATGCTAACTCAGAGTTGGTTGATGCTGGGTTAGTAAAGATGATGGAACAAGTTGCTGACTATCTGGCACAGCAGGGGGATGAGAATAACGCTACTTGGTTGCGAAATTGGGCTTCTCATTTGGTTGAGATGATTGCCAACTCTTCAGCAGCAAAATCCCTAGAGGTGTATTTTGATTTCTTGATGGAGGTATTGCAGGTAACTCAAGATAGTAAGGGAAACCAGCAGGTGGTGTACCAACTGCTGCAAGATAACCTAGATAAATTGGATGATGACTTTGCCTCTGCATTGCGAGATTGGACAACAGCGAAACTGTCAGAGGTGAAATCAGAAGAAGCACAATACATTGCGGCGATTATTGGTACTTTTAGCAACTGGATTTATGAGTTCCCTCTGGGGAGTGTAGCGAACAATTTGGAGATTGCGATCGCAGGTCATGAAGTTGTGGCTACCGTCTTTACTCGCGAAGCCTCTCCTCAAGGTTGGGCAGCCACTCAAAATAATCTGGCTAATGCCTACTCAGACCGAATCAAAGGAGACAGGGCAGAGAATTTAGAAGTGGCAATTAGCTATTATCAATTCACACTTGAGGTTCACACCCGCGAAGCCCTTCCCCAAGATTGGGCAATGACTCAACATAATCTTGGCAATGCCTACTCATACAGAATCAAAGGAGACAGGGCAGAGAATTTAGAAGCCGCAATTGGCTATTATCAAGCTGCACTTGAGGTTCACACCTGCGATGGCTTTCCCCAATATTGGGCAATGACTCAAAATAATCTTGGCTATGCCTACTATGAGAGAATTAAAGGAGACAAGTCTGAGAATTTAGAAGTTGCAATTAATCATTGCCAAGCTGCACTTTTTGTTTGCGCAGGCGAAGTTTTTACTCAAACTTGGGCAGCGACTCAAAATAATCTTGCTAATGCCTATTATGAGAGAATTAAAGGAGACAAGTCTAAGAATTTAGAGATCGCAATTGGCTATTACCAAGCCGCACTTTCTGTTTACAAATGTGATGCTTTTCCCCAAAAATGGGCATTGATTCAACATAATCTGGCTAATGCATACCGTGACAGAATCACAGGAGACAAGGCAGAGAATTTAGAAGCCACAATTAGCTATTGCCAAGCAGCACTTGAAGTTTATAACCGCGATGCTTTTCCTCAAAATTGGGCATTGACTCACAACAACCTGGGTATTGCCTACTTATACAGAATTACAGGAGACAAGGCAGGAAACTTAGAAGTGGCTATTGGCTATTGCCAAGCCGTACTGTCAGTTTTCAATCGCGAAGTATTTCCCCTAGATTGGGCAATGACTCAACATAATCTGGCTGCTGCTTACTTTAACAGAATCACAGGAGACAAGGCTGAAAATTTAGAAGTGGCAATTCGCTATTACCAAGCAGCACTTGAAGTTTATACCCGTGATGCTTTGCCCCAAGATCATACCGAAACCTTATTTAACCTTGGACTTGCCTACCAAAAAATAAACCAGCAGCCTCTTGCCTATGATGCCTTTGCCACTGCTATTGAAACAGTGGAATTTCTGCGTAGCGAGATAGTCTCTGGAGATGAATCTAAGCAAAAACTAGCTGAGGAATGGAACAAAAGCTATCAATCTATGGTGGAAGTATGTCTAGCGATAGACAAATCCACCAAAGCCATTGAATACGCTGAACGCAGCAAAACCCGCAACCTAGTTGAACAAATCTTCACCCGCGATTTGCATAACATCTTCCCCTCAGAAGTTGTCAGCCAACTGCAACAACTCCGAGATAAAATTACTACTAATCAGAACAAAATCCAGACTGGAAAAGCCGAAAATACAACTGCTCTAGCACAACATCTTATGCAGCTAAGACAGCAGCGAAATGAATTACAAGATAAATATCTGCCAGTTGGTTCTAGCTTCAAATTTGACCACTTCCAGGTAACTTTAGATGACCACACTGCAATTATCGAGTGGTATATAACTGGTGAAAGCTTCCACACATTTATCTTTACCCGCCACAGCCCCCAACCCTTCGTTTTGTCTGCCACAGCCGATGACCGAAATGCTTTGGTATATTGGGCTCATGCCTATCTGAAGGATTACTACGAGCAAAAAGACAACTGGCGGATTCACCTAACCCCGCGACTCCAGGAATTAGCAAAGATTTTGCACTTGGATGAGATTCTCGCCCATCTTCCAAAAGATTGTCAGCAGCTAATTCTTATCCCCCATCGGTATCTGCATCTTTTCCCCCTTCATGCTTTACCGGTCGGTGAATTGTGCCTCCTAGATATTTTCCCCAAAGGTGTCAGCTATGCACCCAGTTGTCAGCTATTATTACAAGCACAAAAACGAAAACGCCCCGATTTTACCAACCTGTTTGCCATCCAAAATCCTACCAAAGACCGTCCCTATGTCGATTTTGGAGTTGAAGCTATCCGTCCTCATTTTCAGCCTAATGACTATGTTCTCCCAGGAGACAAAGCAATAAAAGCTAACCTCATTCAATCAGAACAACTACGCTCTGCTCATTGCTTCCACTTTTTCGGTCATGCTACATTTAACTTTGAAAAATCAGCTCTAATTTTGGCGGATGGACACCTGACGCTGGGAGAAATCTTTGCTCTAGACTTAAATCAATGTCGCCTAGTTATCCTCTCGGCTTGTGAAACTGGGATGACAGATTTTAACAGCATCAGCGATGAGTATATCGGTTTACCAAGTGGTTTCCTGTTTGCAGGTAGTCCTAGCGTCGTCAGTACCCTTTGGGAGGTAGATCAACTGTCTGCTGCTTTTCTGATGATTGAGTTTTATGAAAACCTCAGAAAATATAAACAGTTAGAAGAGGGAGATATTGCGATCGCCCTCAACCTATCACAGAAACGGCTACGGGATTTAACTGTTGACGAATTTAAAAAACGCCTGGTTCAATACAAGCCTCTAATTGATGAAATCCTTAGTAAACTGCCAAAAGTAGAGCGTAGGAAAGCTGAGGCATCAATAACATATCGCCTATCTCAAGCATATCCTTTTGCTCACCCTTCCGATTGGGCAGCCTTCACAGCTACAGGAATCTAAGCTTCAGACTCAGACGACTCACAAAACTTATCGACACCTATTTGAGTCACTTTGATAGCAACTAACGTTGCTAAATTACCTGGAAATGGGATAAATTCTCTCAAGTCCTTACATAATTCTAGTAAATCACCTGTGTATTTGTTACAGATAACTTTCCGCGCTTTCTCCGTTAACTTGTCTAAATAACTTTGGTCTGACTCTGCTAGAGTTGATATTGTGTATCCAGACTCAATTGCTAATACTTCTGCTGCATCTTCTAAACTGTTATCACAAGCTTCTACTTCGTCAAGTGCAGCTAATGCCTGTGGATCGCTCGCCAATTCAGAGCGATATTGTGCAATTTGTTCTGATGTAAGTATGGTCATTTGAGCCTGACTCCGTAAAATGTTATCAATGCTTTTTACCTTCAATCATCCAGCAGCTACTGCCGGATTTTTTGGAGTTTATCATGTTCCCAAAGACATATGACTTACGCATGGTCTTCAGAAACCGGGTTTTTACTAAAATATTTCTTGTGTAGCCCGCAGATTCGGTAAAAACCCGGTTTCTAAGCGTCGCACGAAGTCCAGCGACATATCTATTCTCAGGACTTACCCACTCAGACGCTTAGAAACCGGGTTTTTATGCGTTTCTGCGTGTTGTGACGAATTTTTCTCGCAAAAACCCGGTTTCTGACTACCCATGCGTAAGTCCCAAGCGGAGCGGTTATGCTGGAACGATCGCCTCTTGAAGATCCATAATATTTCCCTCTGAATTTAAGATATAAAACCATTCCCTCGGAATGATAGTTTGATTCAGTATTCTGAGATGATCGCTCAACTCTTCAATGGAGAATGTTTCTACATAAGTAACAGTTTTTGTATCGCAGGGTTTGAGGCGATCGTTTTCTCCAATGTAACGACCCTCACCAACATAGCCTAAACTTGACAAAAGTTCTTCTACTTCGGGTTCGACGATCGGCATACTTAAGTCGTCATCAGGGTAATCGACAAAAATAGCAATTTTACCTGTTGCTGGAACTTCTAATTCTGGAGAAGTCCAACCCTGTTTATAGTCCCAAACAATTGTACCTTTAGTCTTCATCTTCGCCTCCTGGGAAAATACATTGCCAAATGTTTTTCTGAAAATGTTGAACGGCGAGTAACTTCCGTCCTTTTGCTTCTTCTAAGCAACGTTCAACTGCTTTTTTTCTGGTTCCTGCTACAACAGATTCGGTTTGAGGATTCCCCATACGCTGGATTTCATCTTCAGGATCTTCGAGATAGCTAAATGGGTTAGTTGTCATTATCCGAACCTTCCTGCTGCTGTTGGCGGGAGTCAAGTGCTCGATCGATCAGCTTGGCGACTATCCAAGAAACCGATCGCTCTTCTGAGATGGCCCACGCCTCTAAAGCGACTTTCTTTTCTTTGGGAATGTATACCGCTATCAACTCCCGCTTGCGTTTTCCACCCACGATGTCTTTTTCTTTTAATTCTATAGACATTGTATCTTCTACCTTTGATTTAACTTTGCTACTATATAATATAGTAGCATATAGTATGAGCAGGCCAACAAACAATTCAAGAATCTGCCAACGCTGACAAAACTTAATAATCGTTACTAAACAAACCGGGTTTTTACAGTTTTTGTGGGCTGTAACGAAATGTTCTGGAAAAAAACCCGGTTTCTGACCACCCGATCGCCCTCACCCTCCAAACCCACCGAAAGCCCTCCTTACAAAAATGTCATCAAACTCTGATATTTGCTTCACTACCGATCCCGCAAACCTCAAATATGTCAAGATTTCCTGACATATTGATCCCCAAAATCACGAAAATGCGTATAAGTACCCACGATTGAGGCGAAAGACCCCTTGACCCGATCGCAACTTATCTGCAACATTAAGTCATGACAAATTGATCCCAAAGAAATGCTTCGATTGAGCAAGTCTGGGAGTCAAATAGCGCGCGTGCTGCCAGCACAGCGTTGCTAGCAGCACCGATCGCACTAACAAAATCGATCTTGTCAATCAAGAATCGACAGATAAAGCTTTATTTAGATCGGACGGTGCGCGCCGAAGCCAACAAGTTATATCCCCAAAATTGGGGACTTAACTAAGTGAAAACAAGCAAGGCTTCAAAGGTTGGAGAGATTTGGAAGCTCGATAATATTTGCATTTAAAAGAGTTTCTAACTCAAAAAGTCAACATATTGATGTTGTCAGAAAAATCTAACCCGCCATCCCAAATTAGTGGAGAACAAACTCATGGCAAAAGAACGCCCACCATTAGAAGAGATGACTTTGCGACAACTACGCAGAGTTGCTAGCGAATGTGGAGTCTCTCGCTACAGCCGGATGCGGAAATCGCAACTCCTGGCATCAATTCAAGAAATTCAGCGCACCAAATTTTCATACAGTCCATCTCGCAAACTAGAGGCACAAGAAGCAGTGGAAGCAGCAAAGTTTGAACTGGGTCAAGAAGACGTAACAGGCGGTTCTTTGTCGTCTGTCGATGAAGGTTTAGCGGATTTGCCCAACGGCTACGGCGAAAGTCGGGTTGTTTTGATGCCGCGCGATCCAGAATGGGCCTACACCTACTGGGATATTTCTAACGATCGCAAACAAGAATTGCGCCGCCAAGGTGGACAGCAACTCGCCCTGCGGATTTACGACGTTACAGACGTTAACCTCGAAATTCAAAGTCCCCACAGCATTCAAGAATATCCCTGCGACGAACTAGCCCGCGAATGGTACGTCCCAATCCCCGTGAGCGATCGGGATTACGCGATCGACATCGGCTACCGCTGCGCAGACGGCCGTTGGTTGGTATTAGCGCGATCGGCCGAAGTCCGCGTCCCCCCCGTCTATCCCAGCGACTGGATCGAAGACCAATTCATCACCCTCGACTGGGAACAAGACTTGCGCGGCCAAACCTTCGCCGAACTGGTTCCTCCGGCCAAGAAAATTGCAGCATCAACAGCAGCCACCACGACCAGTTACAGCAACGGTAACGCCATTTACGAACAAATCTTCGGTATGGCAGAATCCGCTGAATCCTTGCGCGTAGCGGGTTCTGTCTTCGGTTCCATGCAGCACGTTGCAGGTTCCATGCAGCAAGTCGGCATCCACGAACAAGCTGTCAGTTCCTACGTCTTCCCCTCCGGCGTCGGAATGTGGGCTGTTCCCACAATGTCAGGTCTCACGATGTCGGGTGTCGGTATGTCCGGCCTGACGATGTCGGGTGCCGGTATGTCTGGTGTCGGTATGTCGGGAGTTGGGTTCGCAGCGCCGATGCGCCCCCGCCAATTCTGGTTAGTTGCTGACGCCGAACTGATCGTCTACGGCGCCACCGAACCTGACGCTACTGTATACATTGGTGGACAGCCGATTAAACTCAATGCAGACGGCACTTTCCGGTTCCAGATGTCTTTCCAAGACGGCTTGATCGACTATCCGATTTTTGCAGTAGCAGCAGATGGCGAACAAAATCGCGCCGTCCACATGAAATTCGAGCGCGAAACCCCTGAACGTCGCACCAACACTAAGGAAGATGCTGTTGTTGAATGGTTGGGTTAGTAGTAATGCTCGATCGCTCTGGGGGCGATCCCCCTGGTTTGTGCCAATTTTTGAACCATCACAAGGCCCAACCTGCACATCTGATGATTTGTTAGGGTTAATTCCAGACAACAACCCATAACACCCCCTATACACCGTTCTCCTGTTTTGAGGAGCGGTGTTTTTTGTATTTAGATGTCTGCAAGAACTTATATCCTTTACAGTTGTTTCTGAATGATTGAACTTTTCGGCGTTGCTGAATTTAGGTATGATTCACTCGCTATAGCAATCCCTGAAATTTAGAGTAGGGGCAATTCATGAATTGCCCCTACTGGCAATTCATGAATTGCCCCTACTTGGGATAAAAATCATACTCCAAATCAGCAACGCCAACTTTTCTAGGGCGCAGAGGGGCGCAGAGTTCGAGAATAGAGAGAGATGAATAATTTCGATTTCAACGGATTTGATTTCAGACAATTCTCTCAATATCTACCTATAGATAGATGTTTACTTAACTCGCGATCGAGCTTGTTAAATCAAAATTTTCTCTCTTCACTCAAGCATTATTAAGTAACCTAAAGTTTACTTAAATTTTTATTGCACAAACTCGCTAAATCCCGCGAAACAAAAGAAAGCGAGTTATCAGAGAAATAAGGCGATCGTACCGCCACTTCTCTTTCTTCAAATGCCAAAAATAAATTCCCCGCCGACACGAAGGCAAAAGCCTCATCTTTTCGCCTTATTCGCGATCGCATTAGCCGCCGTCTTGCTTTTATTTATTCTGCCGGCACTGACTCAACAGCCAGTCGTGCTCACCATGTTAATGCAAGGCCAAGATATTCTCAACTGGAAACCATTTGTCAAAGAATTTGAACAGAAAAACCCCAACATTCGGATCAACTTAGTAGAAGGGCCATTTGACACAAACCTCGTAGAAAATCTTTATACATCAGCCTTTCTGTTAGGCGAGTCGCCCTACGACATCATCAACATGGATATTGTCTGGGTTCCCAAATTTGCAGCCGCAGGTTGGGTAAGAGATTTGACAGACAAAATTCCCCCCGAACAACTATCAAAATTCATTCAAGGTAACGTCGAAGGCGGGCGGTATCGAGGCAAACTTTACCGAATTCCCCACGCTTCCGATGCCGGAATGCTTTACTACCGCAAAGACATTTTAGAACAAGCGGGAATTGCAGCGCCGAAAACCTTTGAAGACATGGTAAAAATCTCTCAAAACTTGCAGAAACAGGGAAAAGCAACTTGGGGCTATTTGTGGCAAGGCAAACAATATGAGGGAGTATCTGCGATGTTTGTCGAAGTGCTTTCTGGTTTCGGCGGCTTCTGGGCTAACCCTGAAACTTTTGAAGTAGGGTTAGATAAACCGGAGGCAATTAAAGCAGTTGAATTTCTCAAAAATACGATCGCCTCTGGCATCTCTCCACCGGGTGTAACCACCTACGGCGAAGAAGAAACCAGACTTTTGTTTCAAAACGGTAAATCGCTATTTTTGCGAAACTGGCCCTATGTTTGGAAGCTGGCAAATGCCCAGGGATCGAAGGTTAGAGGCAAAATTGCGATCGAGCCAATGCTCAGCAGTATCGGTAAAACAGGCGGTTCCTGCTTGGGCGGCTGGGGCTGGGGAATTGCCAAAACCTCAAAACATCCAGAACAAGCGTGGAAAGCAATTCAGTACCTTACCAGCGAGGAAACCCAGCGCAAATTCATTTTAGAAACAGGTTTAATTCCCAGTTACAAATCCCTATTTACCAACAAAGAAATAGTCGCCAAATATCCCCACTACCCGCAACTGCTAAAAGTAGTAGAACGCCCAGCATTGCGCCCGCCCATAGCACAATACGCTCAAGCTTCCGATATTTTGCAGCGCTATTTGAGTTCAGCTTTTACCGGGAGAATGAGTCCAGAAAAAGCAATGAAAGCAGCGGCTAGCGAAACTCGGAATTTATTAGGCAGTTTGAAACAACCCAAAGCTTCGTAAGTTTTTGCTTTCAGATCGATCTCCCTGGCGCCCCCCTTAATAAGGGGGGGACTGGAGCCTTCAAAGTTTTTTTTCAAAAGGGAAGAACTGGAACGTTCAAATTCCCCCTTATTAAGGGGGATTTAGGGGGATCGAGACTCGGCTACAAGCGAGAGATACAAAGGTAAAAAATATGCAATTAGACAAGATGCGACAGCGCGAACAAAAAACCGGATGGATATTAGTAACACCAGCTTTGATAATTCTGCTGCTAGTATTTGCTTACCCAATATTGCGCGCTTTTTGGCTGAGTTTATTCACCCAAAACCTCGGTACGGAATTAAAACTGGTTTTTTCCGGCTTTGCTAACTACAGTCGAATGTTAGGCGACGGGCGTTTCTGGCAGACTTTAAGCAACACGGCAGTATTTACGATCGCCTCTGTTGTACTAGAGTTAATTCTCGGTATGGGCATTGCCTTAGTCTTAAATCAATCTTTCCCAGGGCGCGGCATTGTGCGGACAATCTCCCTGCTACCTTGGGCATTACCGACTGCATTGATGGGTGTAGCTTGGGCGTGGATTTTTAACGACCAATACGGCGTAATTAACGACATTTTGATCCGGTTGGGATTGATTAAAAATAGCATTAGCTGGCTGGGAGATCCGACTTTGGCAATGATGGCAGTGATTACAGCAGATGTGTGGAAAACTACGCCCTTTGTCAGTCTACTCTTGCTAGCGGGATTGCAATCAATTCCCGGTGATTTGTACGAAGCCCACGCCATTGACGGCGCGAGTAGCTGGCAGAGTTTCCGTCAAGTTACCTTGCCGCTGCTGATGCCGCAAATTGTGATTGCTTTGCTGTTTCGATTTGCCCAGTCTTTCGGCATTTTCGACTTGATTCAGGTGATGACGGGAGGGGGGCCGGCGGGGGCGACAGAAACGGTTTCTATCTACATTTACAGTACGGTAATGAGGTATTTAGACTTTGGGTACGGGGCGGCTTTGGTAGTGTGTACTTTTTTGATGTTAGTGACAGCAGTGGCGATCGCCGCTTACCTGTTATCGAGAGCCCGCGTCAATGCAGCCGGAGGAAATTAAATTATGTCGATCGCCTCGGAACAACCTACCACAAAAAAAACCTTTGACATCCGGCAATTAATCGTGCCAATCTCAGCGATATTAATTGCCGCATATTTCCTCGCACCTATTATCTGGCAGGTGCTAACTTCTTTCAAAATAAATGCGGATATTTCGGCGATTCCCAACGTCTATATTCCCCAACGAATTACCTTTGAGCATTACCTGTCGCTATTCCAACGCCGCCCGTTTGCACTTTACATTTTAAATAGCGCTTTTGTGTCGATTACTTCAACCTTGCTGTGTTTGGCAGTAGGTGCTCCCGCAGCTTATGCTTTAGCTCGACTGCGTTTGTGGGGCGAGAGAATTATTCTCGCAATTATTACGATTGTGACGCTATTTCCGGCAGTGCTGCTATTCTTGGGACTGCTGGAAATTGTCAAAGCTTTGAACTTAGGCAATAATTATTTAGCATTAATTATTCCTTACACCGCAATCAATCTGCCGCTGACAATTTTGGTAATGCGGAGTTTCTTTCAACAGTTGCCAAAAGATTTAGAAGATGCGGCTAAAGTTGACGGATACAACACTTTTCAAATGCTGTGGCAAATCGTACTGCCGATGACTTTTCCCGCTTTAGTCACAACCGGAATTTTAACATTTATTTCTGCTTGGAATGAGTTTATTTTTGCACTGACATTTATGACTCGCGAATCTTTGAAAACTATTCCCGTAGCAACGGCTCAACTCAGCGGCACGTCAGTCTTTGAAATTCCTTATGGCCCGATCGCCGCAGCCACCGTTTTAGGAACATTACCCTTAGTTTTGCTAGTTTTAGTATTCCAGCGGCGCATCGTTCAAGGTTTAACAGCGGGTGCAGTCAAAGGATAATGAACTGGTTCCTAGGCTCTGCCTGGGAAGCGATATCTAGAGGCTCTGCCTCGCTTTTTAAACAGGCAAATTGGAGGCACAGCCTCCCGATCTGCGTTTCCAGGCTCTGCCTGGGAACGAGTAACTGTCCATAATTAATTACCCATTAAAAAACATGGCAAAACTACAACTAAAAAACCTCAATAAAACCTACAGCCCTAAAGTTGTTCCCGTAAAAGACATTAGCTTAGATGTCAGCGAGGGAGAATTTCTGACATTGCTGGGGCCTTCGGGATGCGGCAAATCTACCACGCTGCGGTTGATTGCGGGGTTGGAACAGCCGACTCGGGGCGAGATTAGAATTGGCGATCGCAATGTGACTTATCTGAGACCGGGCGATCGAGATATTGCAATGGTTTTTCAAAGTTACGCGCTGTATCCGCACATGACAGTATACGAGAATATGGCATCGAGCCTCAAACTTCGCAAAATCTCCTCCGGCGAAATCAACCGGTTAGTGACAGAAGTTGCAGCATCCCTCGGATTGACCGAATTAGCCGATCGCAAACCCGGAAAACTATCAGGCGGACAGCGGCAGAGAGTAGCCCTAGGCCGCGCCTTAGTGCGCCAACCAGAAGTATTTTTGCTCGACGAACCTTTAAGCAATCTCGACGCATTATTGCGCGAAAAAGTTAGGGCCGAACTCAAACAATTGTTTTCCTCCCAAAAAGCTCCTGTAGTGTACGTTACTCACGACCAGACCGAAGCAATGACGCTTTCTACAAAAGTCGCAGTTCTTAACAACGGTAGCGTCCAACAATTAGACCCGCCACACTTAATTTATACCCGTCCGGCAAATCAGTTTGTAGCGGGTTTTGTCGGTAGCCCGCAAATGAATTTGCTAGTGCTTAAATGCCAGGGCAATTTTGCCATGTTAGGTGATTCAGGAGTTGCACTGCCAAATCTGCCGACTGTGCCGCCAGAAATTGTGTTGGGAATTCGCCCGGAACACGTGGGTTTTGCTGATGTAGAAGCCAGGAAAAAGCCAGATCCAGAGGCAATTAAAGGTGAGGTTTATTTGGTGGAAAACTTGGGAATGCAAAATTTACTCAGCGTCCGAGTTAAGGGTTTGGAGTCGTTTACAGTGCGGGTTTTACTGCCAAATGACCGCAAGTGGAATTCAGAAATTGTCGAGTTGGTTTTCCCGGCTCAGTTGCTGCACTGGTTTGATGTCAAAACGGGCGATCGCTTGCAATAAAAATTTGCCCTGTATAGCACGATCGATCGAAAATGGTCTAACCTGGTGCTGAAAAAAACATCTTTTGCTTTTACCTAAGTTATGACTTTAGTTAGAGGTAGAAATATTTTGCTGCTGTTAAGGTGATAGTTGTGTTTGAAAAAGCTAATTGACTGACACATAGGTGGCGTGTTTACCATATTTTATCGCTCACCTGTAAATCTATTTATGTCGCTAATAGCCAGCGGAATCTAAGTTTGGCGTTCGCTCGTATTAGCTGCTAATTAGGGAACGAGTCAATTAGATAAAAAATTGTTGCAAATTATCGCAATCAACTTAGGGAGTATAACCGAAATGAATTTGATTTCCACAGCGATCGCTCGTATCAGTTCCCTGCTTAAGGGCTTTCAAATCAAGAGTTTTTTGAGTGTTGTCCTAGTCGGTTTTCTGCTGCTGACAACAAACGTTGATTCGGGACGCAACAAAGCTTTCGGCACTTCTGGATCTAACGCGGATCTAAACAATCCCGAAAGACCTCAGACAACGCGGGAATGGAGGCAAGAAGCTCGGGAAACGTCTGATTCTCCGGGCGATCGCATTCAGAAGATCGGGCAAGAAGCCGGAGCAGCCGTGAAAGAATTCGGGGAGATGTACAAAGACACTGCTAAGAGAAGTATGTCTGAATTAAAGGATAATACCGCAGACGCCAGCAAGTAGCCGACCATCGATAAACTAAGATAGACGCTCAAAAACCCAGTTTCTCTGATGAAACTGGGTTTTTGATTTGGCAGCACTTTATGTTAAATTATATCAGATCAAATCCGGCTGCGCCGGAATGATATAGAGGACACGGCAGTGCCGTGTCCCTACCGTGATTTATTGTAGGGACACGGCACTGCCGTGTCCTGAATGTTGGTAATATTAATTCCGCGTAATTCCTGATGAATAAACATCTTAACAGTCTTTGCTTGGCCGGCCTTTTGTTCGTGTTACCTGTTTGTGCGGCGACAAGTGGCCGCGCTCAACTTCCCGAAGCTTCGGATACTAATGCCAAGCAAACAAATCTGCTCAAAGATGAACTGTATTTTGGTTTAACTAAACCGGGAGGCGAGATGGTTTCGGAATCAGAATGGCAGGAGTTTGTCAGTGCAGTTATTACCCCTCGCTTTCGGGAAGGTTTAACTGTATTAGACGGCTCCGGGCAGTTTCTCAATAGTTCGGGAATGCTGATTCGAGAAAACTCTAAAATAGTGATTTTGATTTATGAAAAAAGCCCGGAAAAAAATCGAGCTGTTAATGAAATTATCGAAACTTACAAGCGTACTTTCCAGCAGCAGTCAGTGCTGCGGGCAACCAGCGAAGTTAAAGTTTCTTTCTGATGCGGTCATCCAACCGGGGTATTTATGATATTATTTGCGGTAATCAAGGTCATACCCTCAATGATAGGTTGGGTGCGGGTGCAATAAAAATCATAATTTGCGGGTATCGATCGCACAATGCAAAAAGTCGCTAGAAAAACCAGCCCCGGAGAAAACAAAAAGATGAGCAATGACGGCAACCCAAAACCTGAACCGCCCGAAAGCAAGGATTCAGAAAATTTGGACGGTATGGCGAAAGCTTTTATTGTGAGCGTTGCTTGGTCTTACGCAGAGGCCTTGGAGCGAACGAAACACTCGCGAAATCAACAGAAACCCACGCCGGAATCTGAGGCAGAATCTGAGGCAGAATCTCAGACAGAAACAGTCGATCGCACTTTTGAAAAAAATTAATCAGCAAAGGTGTTTTGGGTTGAGAAAAATCAACCTAAAACAGCCTCTGCGATTGCTCGCGGCAGAGGCGAACAGCGACACGAAATCGGGAACCAGTAGATTTGGGGCGATTCCCTACGGGATAGCTACGCTTCACGACTTTTGCGGCAGATGCCCCAAATTAAAGGGGTTTGTATTTGATTTGACTAAATGTATTTCCGTCGCCAAAAAAGATTAAAACTAAACAATTTCCGCTTTTACGGCTACAGTGTACAAAACAAATAACCAATTTTTAGATCGGTCTCATGTCTAATTCAAAAATGATTGGCAAAGCGATCGCAGGTGGCATTTGCTTCGGCATCCTCGCCAGCAGCTTCAACGCCTCACAGGGTCACGCATCCCCAGCAGCACCAACAATTGCCCAAGCAGCAGCCCCGGCCGCAGCCCCAGCCGCAGCCCCAGCCCCAGCTACTAGCAACCTCGACAAGCAACTCCTAGGTCAATGGCAAGGCACAGTCCCCTCCGGTCAATCTTTCACCTTCGTCTTTGCCCCAGAAGGCAAATTGTTCCTGATGGCTAAAGGCCCCGACGGAGCAGCCCGCGCCAAAGAAATGAGGTACAAAGTTAATCTCGGTCAACAACCGATGCACCTAGATGTCGGCCTCAGCAGCACAGAAACCGTTCAAACTGTTTTTGAGTTGACTCCCGAAGGTCAAATGCGCCTTCAGTTGCAAGGTACCAATCCCGGACAGCCAAGACCGAATTCCTTAAACGAGCAGGCTACCGTGTTTAAAAAGGTCTCCGAAACCACTGCACTGCCGGCTGACACTCAAGTCATCGGTTATTGAGGAAAAAAATTGCAGGCAGAAGGCACTTCAGGAATTCTGAGATTGCCAGGAACAAAGCAATCTTAAAACTTTCCCCGTGCCTTCTGCCTTCAACAGACCAGGCGCTACAATCCACTTAATCTCCCTTTAACTTTTGCCTTAGACCTCCATGAGTGAAACCGTTCTAGAAGTTCGCAACCTGCGGGTTGAATTTCCATCTGCGGATGCAGGCGATGCGTCCGCAACAGTCAAAGCTGTTGACGGCATTTCCTTTGAGGTGAAGCGAGGGCGAACTCTGGGAATTGTGGGAGAATCGGGGTCTGGAAAATCGGTAACATCCCTGGCTGTGATGGGTTTGCTGTCGAGTTCGTCAACCAGAATCGAGGGCGAAATTTGGTTTTCTCCGACCAAAGACGGCGCTAGCAATGGGCCTGTGAATCTGCTGGAAATGCCGGAAAGGGAAAAACAAACATACCGGGGCAGCCAGATTGCCACGATTTTTCAAGAGCCGATGAGTTCGCTAAATCCGGTTTATACGATCGGCTTTCAACTCACAGAAGCCATTTGTCTGCACGAAAAGGTGTCGCAGACAGAAGCGCGGCGCAAAGCTGCTTCTCTGCTGCAAGAGGTGAAGTTGCTAGCGAGTGACGAGGAACTCCGGCAGCGGTGTTTGGATTTGCGGCGGCAAGCAGCAGTTGGGGAGGACGATCGCGATTTGATGCAGCTCCTCAACGCTCAAAAACAAGCTATGCTCGATCGCTACCCCCACGAACTCTCAGGCGGCCAAATCCAGCGCGTGATGATTGCAATGGCCATTTCTTGCAATCCGACTTTATTAATTGCGGACGAACCCACAACAGCCCTAGACGTAACCGTGCAGGCAACAATCTTAGCTTTGCTGCGCGAGTTGCGGGACTCTAGAGGCATGGCAATGATTTTTATTACCCACGATTTGGGCGTGATTGCTGAAATCGGCGATACGGTGGCGGTGATGTACCGAGGCAAGATTGTTGAGTGCGGCGCGATCGAACAAATTTTTAGCAATCCCCAACATCCTTACACAAAAGGTCTGTTAGCTTGCCGCCCAACTCTCGATCGGCAACTGCGACGCTTGCCGACAGTTTCCGATTTTATGGATGTCACCACAAATGCTAGCGGCGAATTAATAATTGTCGAGAAAAATGCCGATGTAGACGGCGACAGCAGCGGGGGACTTTCTGCTTTTGCCGCTGGAAAACCGCCTCGACTGCCGCATATTTCCGGCCCTTTGCTCGCTGTTAATAACTTGCGAGTCGGTTTTCCGGTTGCGGGAATGTTTGGCGAAACTAAACGCTTGTTTATGGCGGTAAACGATATTTCTTTTGAGGTTTATCCGGGCGAGACTTTGGGTTTGGTGGGCGAATCCGGCTGCGGTAAATCAACTTTGGCGAGAGCTTTGCTGCAATTGATTCCGATCGCCAGCGGTCAAGTATTTTTTGAAGGTCAAGAAATCACGCCTCCTGTTAAAAGTAGTTCGGCATCGCAGTGGATGGATAATTATCGGCTGCAAAAAGAGTACGATCGCAAATTGCGGTGGCTGCGCCGCGATCTGCAAATTATTTTTCAAGACCCTTTTAGTTCTCTCGATCCGCGCCTGAATATTGGGGATGCGGTGATGGAACCGATGGTGATTCACCGCTTTGGGAAAAATCAAAAGGAACAGCGCGATCGCGCGGCTTATTTGTTGGATAGAGTGGGTTTGAATCCCGATTTCATGCGGCGCTACCCTCACGAGTTTTCGGGCGGCCAGCGGCAGCGAATTTGTATTGCTAGAGCTTTGGCTTTGAATCCTAAGTTTATTATTTGCGATGAGTCGGTTTCCGCATTAGATGTGTCTGTGCAGGCGCAAGTTTTAAATTTGCTGAAGGAGTTGCAAACAGAGTTTGGACTCACTTATATTTTTATTTCTCACGATTTGAGCGTGGTCAAGTTTATGAGCGATCGGGCGATCGTCATGAACAAAGGTAAAATCGAAGAAATTGGCACAGCCGATCGCATTTACCGCCAACCCCAACAAGCTTACACGCGGCAACTCATAGCTGCTATTCCGGCGGGGAATTTGGCACGAATTCGGCAGCAGCAATTAGGGCGATCGGCTTCGGTGTCTCAATTAGCACATCAGCCCGCATCTCCAGCAGATGAGTCGAAACTCTCTTGATTTATACCTTTATGCTTTTTTGCCACAAGTTATAACTAGCAGGCTATTGCATCATTTATTACAATTTCTACTGAAAATTTATTAAGACTACCTTCGCAACTCATATCAAATCCGTTTGCACTTCTTATGATATAAACGGAGGAGACGGAGGAGACGGCAGTGCCGTGTCCCTACAATTAATCGCGGTAGGGACACGGCACTGCCGTCTCCTCTATATTATTCCGGCACAGCCGGAATTGATATCAGAAGGTATTCTTCATTTTTAATTCACTATTTTGGGATAAAATAAAATATCCTTCCTCCGCCAGGATTTTAAAATTGCTGTTATATTAGGCCAAATGTCCAATGGCAAACAGCAACAGCTAATGCCAGATTAGAAATAAATCCTTATAGGTTTGTCTGCTTGTGAAAAATTACCTACTACCTAAAAATTAATTATTCGAGAACTCCGTAAATACACTTAAACTTAAATTTAAAGTTTTTTTACAGAGAAATACCTCAAGTTAAAAGCAATTTTATTTGCCTAAAAAGTCAAATTTTATATAGCAATTATCAACCATTTGTGAATTTCTTACTCCCTCCCCGCGAGTTCGGGGAGGGTTGGGGTGGGGTAAAAATATTTACGAATCATTGAGGATTGCTATAGTATTTAAATAACCCTTTCATACGGGAATTTAAATAAATCAAATAAAAACCTACATAAAGCTATGAAATATTTACTTCAAATACCAGCTTTATCGCAAATAAATAATTGGTTGATGTGGATCCAACTGTTGTCGCTTGAAATGGTATTTTTAGGTACAAAAGAGCAAGCAGCAGCTAGCAGCCAGCCAAAAACAAAAAATAAGATAGCTAAACATATACGGATTATTTTATTATTATGTTCTCTCGCTATGATGTGTTTGTTCAACTCGTTGTGGCTCGGAAATAACGGCTATGAATTCTACGGTATTAAGCTAGAAACAGCTATTTTGGCAGTAGCAAATATGGTGCTTTTGGCAACAGCAGCGCGCTGGAAAGCCACCGCTGTTGCTGCGGCAAAAGAACGCAATTCCAGCAAACCAGACGAGGGCGATCGCTTTTTTAGCCTCTCACCAGATATGCTGTGCGTCGTTGGTTTTGACGGTTATTTTAAACGCATCAACCCCGCCGCCGAAAAAATCCTCGGTTATTCCAAAGCAGAAATTGTTGGCAAACTATTTATTGAATTCGTGCATCCAGACGATCGCGAAACTACCTTACAAGAAGCCGAAAGCGTTGCTGCGGGCAATCCTACCATTGGGTTTGAAAATCGCTGGCGGTGTCGAAACGAATCTTACAAGTGGGTAGCCTGGACAGTCAGCTCTTGCTGTGAGGAAAAATTGATGTACGGTATTGGCCGTGACATCAGCGATCGCAAAATTGCCGAAGCAGCATATCTCGCAAGCAACATCCTATTTGAAAGCATCCTTGACAGTACAACAGACACCATTTTTGTTAAAGATACTCAGAGTCGCTACCTATTAGTTAATTCCATCGCAGCCGCGATTATGGGAAAGCCAAAGCTAGAAATTATTGGCAAAAATGATGCTGAAATTTTTCCGCCAGAAACAGCGGCTCAGCTTATGGAAAATGACCAACTCATCATCCAATCTGGCAGCGAGCAAACAATCCAGCAAACAGTCACAGATAGCGAGGGTAAAATCCTCACCTGTCTTACTACCAAAAGTCCTTTGCGCGATCGCCAAAAAAACATCATAGGCGTAGTAGGAGTTGTCCGCGACATCAGTGATATCAAGCAGGCAGAAACCGCCCTGCGCCAGAGCGAACAGCGGTTGCAGCTAGCTTTGTGGGGTTCCGACAGCGGAATGTGGGATTGGAATTTAGTGACTGGTGACATCTATTGCAGCCCGGAGTACAGCGCCTTGTTGGGTTACGAACCTGCGGAACTAAAACAAAGTGCGATCGGTTTGGGGAAAATAGTTCATCCCGACGATATACCAATCTTACAAAAGAAATTAAACGTGTATTTTGCTAACCCTGACAGTAGCTACGTCGTGGAGTATCGAATGTTAGCTAAATCCGGTGAATTCAAATGGATATTCGCACGGGGGAAAGTGGTAGAACGAAATGAAAATAATGCTCCAGTGAGGATGATCGGTACAATTTCTGATATTGGCGATCGCAAACAAGCCGAAATTGCACTCCA
>JANNOR010000123.1:0-11842 GCA_031399265.1 Cyanobacteria bacterium SOY_34_metabat_3
ACTTTTTGCAACCGAGATTCAGTCAGCAGTTTATCAGTCGATCGCACTAAATCCTCAACATCGATAATCAGCACCGGCGAACCGTCTTCCATAAAAGCAGCGGCGCTGATATCCGCAACCTTACCCAAACGCGGATCTAAAGGCCTGACAACCAAATCGCGTTCGCCCAGAAACTTATCTACAGCTAAACCATAACTGCTAGATCGATCGCTGACAACGATCACCGGCAGCAAATCCAACTTCTGAGGCGGCGGCGCTAACTCCAACACTTGGTAAGCTGTCACCAAACCAATGTTTTCGTTATCGAGACTAAAATACTGCCGATTTTCCGCGATCGAAATCTGTGCAGTGTCAACCATCACAATGCGATCGATCCGAGTCAGCGGAAAAGCATAAGGTTCCCCCGAAATCTCCACCAACAGCGTGCGAATTACCGACAGAGTTAGCGGCAACTGCAAGTAAAAACTCATGCCTTTTCCCGGCACAGATGTCGCCCGGAGCATACCGCCAACCTCCTGCACCATGCTCTGCACAATATCCAAACCCACGCCGCGGCCGGAAATTTCCGTAACTTGACTAGCAGTAGAAAATCCCGGCAAAAACAGAAAATCCATCAGTTCCGGTTCAGTCAATTTCGCGGCCATTTCCGCACTTACCATCCCTTTATTCACAATTTTTTGACGCAGTTTTTCCGGCTCGATTCCCCTACCGTCATCCGAGACAGTAATTGACAGCATCCCGCCCCGGTGTGCTGCTTCCAGCCGAATCGTACCTTCGGCTGGTTTGAGAGCTGCTAAACGCGCTTCTGGCAGTTCGATACCGTGGTCGAGAGCGTTTCGCAAAATGTGCGTCAGCGGAGCTTCTAATTTTTCTAAAATATCTCGATCAACCTGAGTCGATTTGCCAAAAACTTCAAATTTCACTTGCTTTCCCAACTGTCTCGCCAAATCTCTCAGCATTCGCGGAAAAGCTGAAACGCCGTCGGCAAACGGTCTCATGTTACTAGCAATAACTTCTCGGTACAAGCGATCGGACAAGTTCGCAGAACGGCGGGCAAAAAGTTCTAGTTCATTTAGGCGATCGGACAAAATATGGCGACAATCATTAGCTTTTTTGCGCGCAGTGCCCAGATAATCTTCCGATCGCTGATCCAGCACAGAATCGCCTAAAGATTCCTGCAACTTTTCCAACAAATTATACAGTTGTCCTTGGTGGGTTCTCAGTTTCAATAATGAATCAGCAAACGGTTGCAGCCATTTTGCTTCTACCAAAGATTCGCCCGCCAAACCCATAATCCGGTTTAAGTTTTCGGCATTGACTCGCACTACGCGGTCTCCCGCTTTCGCCTTTTGAGCGTTTTCTCTGAGATTGGTAGTTGCAGATTGGCCGTTAGCTATTTTAGGGGATGGTTCCTCTACAGTTACTGCGGTAGAGTTACCGACTGGGGAAATATGACCATTATTTTCAGTTGGTTTGACAGCAGTATTTTCAGGTTGTGGTTGTGCGATCGGTGTTGTTTGATAATTCGTTTTATTTGCTGCACTTGCTGCTTGCTGAGTTTTTGCTGCTTCAGAAATCAGAGTGATAGCTGCGACAAGGTTATCTATTTCTGCATCTCGTTGGGCCAGCCAATTTTCGATTTCTAGAACCGGAATTTCCAGCATATTTACCAGAAACTCTACTCCGGCAAGCAGATTATCAATTTGACTAATATTTAAGCTAGCTTTGTGCTTCCGAAGTGCCACAAATGTATCTTCAATCGCCCGGGCAAGTTTGACAACTTGATTAAACTGAACTATTCTAGCAGCACCTTTGATTAGATGAGCGGATTTAACAAGAAAGTCCAAGTCTAAGTATTCATCAGGATTGTTTTTGAGCGATAGTAAAGTTTCATTTAATGGTATTGATTGGGCTTCTACTTCTCCTAAAAATAAATTTAACATCGATATATCGGTTTTTAGCAGCCGAGTTTCGGGAGTTTCAAGCTTCGGCAACTCTGGCAATATTTCTTGAGAAACATCTGAATGCGATTGCGGATAGTCCACTATTTCTGCGGTAAAATCGAGATCGAGTTGCGGTGCTGGTTCCGGCGGAGTTTCGCTCTCAAAACTCGCCGCATTTTCTATTTGTTCTGCTTCGGATTGGCTGCCCAAATCTAATTCTTCGTTATTGATAATTGCTAAGATCGCAGTTTCTAAACTTTCAATTTGCGATCCATTAAGCGGGAGCCAATTTTCGATCTCGGTTTCCGGGATCTTGCTGATTCGGGCCAGCAGATCGATCGCCCGCAGCATCACATCAATCTTATCTGGTGCATCCAGGGCGATCGTGCCAGACTGAGCCGCCACAAAGCAATCTTCCATCACGTGAGCGATGCGCACAGCAGCCTCCAGCCCGACAATCCGCGCAGCGCCTTTTAGCGAGTGAGCCGCGCGCATCAACGATTCCAATTCAGCAGGAGAACTCGGGTTATTTTCCAGTGCCAAAATGTTCTCATTTAATATTTCTACTTGGGTGTCCGCCTCCATGCGAAATAAATCCATCATGGAGAAATTGCTCATATCTTGGTTGCTCATTTTTATCAATCCTAAATAATATCATTTACGGTTGCACCGGAATGACTGTTAACTGTTAATTTTAGATAATTTTCTTATTCAACGCATAAAACAGCAAATCATCATCCAGATAGCAAACACTTTGCCCCTGCCAGCTTATAATCCCTTTAGTATAAGTTTCTGGCACTTTAGAAACAGTAGCCGGGACATTTCTGATTTGTTCCGGCAGAATACGGTGAATACCGTAAATTTCATCCACCCTAAACACCCAGCGGCTGCCTTCTCTTTCAACAACTACCATCCGTTCGTAAACAACAGGACTAATATTTTGTCTGTTAGCATCTGCTGCTTCCAATCCCAAAAGCGCTTTTAGCGAAATGCACAACTGGATTTCGCCGCGAATATTTACTAAACCGATAAGTATATTGTTACTGCGGTGCGGCAAAGTGTGCGTAACAGATATCTGCGTCACTTCTTTAAACAGTGCCGCAGGTAAAGCCAACCATTCGCCGCAAAGCCGAAAAATACCTACAGATACAGTCCCCGCAGCGGTGACGGCATTAGTTACTCCTTGACTCGATCGCAGTAAATTAGTCCACTCTTCGAGATATCCTGCCGGCAATTCTTGTTCCAGCAAACTGCGGCCAGCGTCGGAATAGACAGGACAGTTGCGACAGTGTATAAATGTCTTTAATTGGGGACAAGTGCGATCGCCCCCAACTCCGATCCGATTCCAACAATCATCAGTCATTCGATTTTAGATTTTAGATTCTAGATTTTAGATAAATACAGTTGAGTTAACATTGCTAATTCCCCGGAGATCCCCCTAAATCCCCCTTAAGAAGGGGGACTTTGAGCAACTTCTTGTCCCCCCTTTTTTAAGGGGGGCTAGGGGGGATCTGTCTTATCTGAACCGTATTAGATTTTAGATTGTCTTCATACTTGCCTTTATTTTACAAAACAATTCGATTTTATATTTATTCTCCCCCCAGCTAATTACTTTTCAAAGAAACAGAGTTGATGAGCCTCAGTCCTATTTACTTTAAAAACGCTAGCATTTCATGACGCAAACCGAGTGTAGCATCGTTCACTTGCCCGATCGCGCCATTGATATCCCGCAGCGCCGCCGCAGTTTGCGAAGAAGCTTCACTCAACTGCACCATAGCCTCGCTGATTTGTTGAGCGCCCTGAGACTGCGCATCCATCCCTTCATTCACCTCTTCAAAACGCGGAGTCAAAGCTTCCACCCGCTGGATAATCGACTCTAACTGCAAACTAATAGTTTGCACATCTTCCACCCCTCGGCGCACTTCATTAGTAAACTTATCCATTTCCATAACACCAACTCCCACCGCAGATTGCATTTCTTTAACCATATTTTCAATATCCAAAGTAGCCACCGCTGTCTGATCTGCCAGCCGCCGAATTTCCCTAGCAACCACCGCAAAACCCAAGCCGTACTCTCCCGCTTTTTCCGCTTCAATAGCCGCGTTTAGCGAAAGCAAATTAGTTTGATCTGCCACCTTAGTAATCGTCGTAATAATACTGTTAATATTATTAGCTTTTTCGCTAATTACTCCCAATTTACCAGAAATTGCACTGGTAGAATCAGCTAATTTATTCATCGTTGATTCCATGCGACCAATTTCTTGTTTACCGCCACCGGCAGATTGAGCAGCTTGGTGCGACATCTCCGAGACTTCATCCATTGTCCTCGCCAGTTGCATAGCAGTAGCAGCAATCTCTCTAGCAGTAGCTACTACCTCATTAGTTGAGGCAACTTGTTGGTTCATCGTCGCTTCTAATTCCTTGCCAGAAGCTGCAATTTGATTGGTAGAACCGCTAATCCTGATGCCGGACATATCTATTTGATTTTCGAGGTTTTGGGAAACTGCACTCGTCAGAAACAGTCCAAACAGTCCCGCCGTTAGCGGCCCGAGAATCATCCCCAAAATTACCCAGAACGTGGTTTGAGTTACATCGCTTCCAGACTGCTGTTTCGCTAGTTGCCCATTAGTTTCATTGATTTTGATGTCTTCCAAGATTAAATTAGTAGCAGCTTCAAACGAGGCGCGGTTCGCTTTTGCCCGATCGCTCAATTGATTGTAAAACGCGCCCGCCCTTCTAGCTGCCTCGATATCCGGCGACTTGGTATTGCCTTGGTTTATCAGTTCTATCTGCCTTTTAAATGGGTTGATAATTCCCAAACTCTCAAATCTTTTATTTAAATTTAAAAACGTTTCGTGGTTTTTCTTCCAGATATCCCATTTAGCCAGCAATTCTTTGTATACCTTATCTTCCTCCGCAGTCCGAGGCGTGTTTTCATACTCTTTAAAACCCTCATTAATCTGCTCCCAAGCTTTTTGAATTCTCGTCAATTCAGCACTTCTTAAGTCCGAGTTGAGTTCCAGATCCAGCAGCGCCCGTTCCGACGACTCAATTTGCGTTTGCCCTTCATTAACTTTCCATAATCCGCTAATGCTCGGTAGAGAATTATTAGCCAGCGTATCAATATGTCCGGCGAGTCTCGCATTGCCGCTCCAACCGATAGAAGCCACTGCTAAAACAATTACCGCTAGAAAAATAAACGCTGCATTCAGCCGCTTTTTGAAACTAATATTTTTAAACATTTTTTGATTCCTTATTGCTTACTTTAAACCTAGAAATCTCTTGACGCAAACCTTGAGATGCGTCATTTAATTGAGAGATAGTACCGTTGATCTCGCGCAATGCTTCCGCCGTTTGCGACGAGGTTTGACTCAGATAAATCATCACCTCGCTAATTTGCCCAGCTCCGGCTGATTGAGCCTCCATACCCTGATTTACCGTTATAAAACGCGGAGTAATCGCCTGCACCTGCTCGATAATTTCAGTTAGTTGCCAGCTCACGCTTTCCACATCCTCCACGCTGTCATTTACTTCTTCAGTAAACTTGTTCATTTCCGTCACCCCAGCCGAAACTGCTACCTGCATTTCTTTCACCATTTTTTCAATATCCAAAGTAGCAACAGCAGTTTGATCGGCGAGCCGCCGAATTTCTCGGGCAACCACAGCAAAACCCATACCGTATTTTCCCGCTTTTTCGGCTTCTATGGCCGCATTCAAAGAAAGCAAATTAGTTTGGTCTGCAACTTTAGTAATTGTAATAATAATTCGGTTAATATTGTTAGCTTTTTCGCTGATGTTGGAAAGTTGCCTAGAAATAGAAGTCGTAGCAGTTGCTAAATCGCGCATGGTGTTTTCCATCTGGCTTAAATTCCGCTGCCCGCCCTCTGCCGCTATTGTTGTAGTTTGGAATGTAGAAGTAATTCCCTCCATTGCTTGCTGTAGTTGCCGAGAAGTAGCGGTAATCTGTTTTGTAGTAGCTTCAACCTCTTTAATCGAAGCTGCTTGCTCGATGACTGTCGCTTCTAACTGCTTGCCAGAAGCAGCAATTTCATGAGAAGCAGCGGTGACTTGAATTCCGGAATTCTGCACTTGCCCGATCAAGGAATTTAGGCTTTGAGTCATGCTTTGAAAACTCGCGAGCAATTGACCGATTTCTCCCTGATAACTTTCGGAAATATTGGCAGTTAAATTTCCCGCCGATACCTCTTCTGCGACTTTTACGGCTATTCCCAAAGATTGGGCGATGTTCCGGAGCATTACCCAAGAAATTAACGCACCAACTCCCACAATAATCAATGTGCTGGCTCCAGCAAAGTAAGTGGAAAAAATCTGAGCTTCCCGGGCTAATTTCTGCCTTTCATCCAAGCATTGATTTTCGGTTTCCTTAATTTCTGTAATTTTTTCCCTCAGCTTTGCCATAATTTCCAGTCCAGTCCCAGCACTGACTAGATTTTTTACCTCCTGTTCTCGACCTGATTTTCGCATTTTAATAGTTTTTTCTAAATAATCTATTCTTTCTCTAATCAGGCTTTGGAGTTCGCCTAATTTTTCTTGCTGTTTTGGGTTTTTAATTTTCTCCGTCAACTCTGCTAGTTGCACGTTAATGTTCGCACTTGCTTCATTGTATGGCTCTAAAAAATTCTCTTTTCCCGCGTACAGATAACCGCGCTGACCAGTCTCAGCTTCCAGCAACAGCACATCCAACTGTACCAAATCTTGCAAAAGTTTATAGCTCAAAGTAACGTTATCTAAAGACTTTACAAAAGTATTTTTAGTATGCTGCGCCACAATATTCGCTATAACTATTAACATAAAAATAGTCCCAAACCCCGCCCACAAAATTTGTTTAATAGTTAAGTTTTTTTTCACTTAATTTACATCTCCTTTGCCCCATCGCAATAACTCATACCACTTTACATTTGAAATTGTTCCATACTGACGACTATTGGGTAAAACTAAGTGTCAACTGACTTTGAATTTAGAAATTTCGTGCCGTAGCCCGTGAGCTGCTTCGTTCAATTGCGCGATCGAACTATTGATTTCGCGCAAAGCATCAGCAGTTTGCATGGAAGTTTCGGCCAACTGCGCCATCGTTTCGCTAATTTGCTGGGCTCCTTCCGATTGAGCTTCCATACCTCGATTTACCGAATCGAAGCGGGGAGTGAGAGATTGTACTTGCTGAATTATCTGGGCTAATTGTACGCCGATGTTGCGAATATCTTCCATCCCTCGACTGACTTCATTGGAGAATTTATCCATTTCCATCACCCCAGTATAAACGGCTGACTGCATCTCTTTAACCATATTTTCAATGTCTAAAGTGGCGACGGCTGTTTGGTCGGCAAGGCGGCGAATTTCTCGGGCGACGACGGCAAAACCCATGCCGTATTCTCCGGCTTTTTCAGCTTCGATCGCCGCATTTAAAGACAGTAAATTAGTTTGGTCTGCTACTTTAGTAATCGTCGTCACAATGCTGTTAATGTTGTTAGCTTTTTCGCTAATTATTCCCAGTTTGGTCGAGATAAAACTGGTGGAATTTCCCAACTGTTTCATCGTATTTTCCATGCGAGTTAACTCTTTTTGACCCACCGACGCTTCGCGGGCGGTTGACTCTGACATATGGGCAACTTCGTCCATAGTTTTTACGAGTTTCCCGCTGGTGGCGGCGATTTCTTTGGCTGTAGCTACAACTTCGTTGGTGGAGGCGGCTTGTTCGTTGACTGTGGCTTCTAATTGTTTCCCTGAAGCGGCGATTTGGGTGGCTGATGCAGTGATTTGAATTCCCGATTTTTGGACTTGCTTGATTAATGCAGCTAAGCCTCGATTCATGCTGCGGAAGGAGTTTTGCAATTTGCTGATTTCGTCTTTAGTGTCGCTGACATGAACTTCTCCAGTCAAATCGCCGATCGACATTTTTTCCGCTACATCCACAACTCCCGCAATTTTCGCCCCCAAAGGTTTAGCGATCGTATTGCTAAAGTACAGCCCCAACACTACAGCGGTTAACGGCCCGATCAGCGCGCCTAAAAGCACCCAGAACCTAGTTTGAGAGATATCCTCTGCGGCGGCTTTTACAGAATCTGCTGCTAATTGCCGATCGTAGTTCAGGAGTTCGAGCATTCCCTCTGTCGCAGCTTGAAACGCAATTACTTTCTCATTTAAAGCTTGTTCGTTCATTTTGTTAAGCACCTGAACCGCTGCTTTAGCAGTTGCTAGTTGAGGGGATTTAGTTTTACCCTGTTCTAGCAAATTGATTTGGATTTGTCGGGGATTGACAATACCCGCTTTTTCATATTCTCTATTGAGTTCTTGGAATTTCTTGTGAGCCTCACTCCACCTTTGCCACAGCGGTTTAAATACTTGATATTTTTGTTCTTCCGCCTCGCTGCGCGGAATCTTTTCGTACTCGACGAAACCTCGATTTATCTGATTCCAAGCATTATTTATTCTGGCGATTTCTCGGCGTCTTTGCTCGGGTTCCATCGCTTCGTTTAGCAGCATCCGATCGGAAGACTGCACCTGTGTTTGTCCTTCGTTGATTTTCCACAAAGCGACGGTACTCGGATAAGCATCGTTGGCGATCGACTCCAGCCGCCCGGATAGCCGAAAATTCGCACTCGCACCGACTAAAGCCACAACAAGCACGATCGCCCCCATGAACGCAAACGCAGCCATCATGCGTCTTTGTAAAGTCATATTTTTTAAAATGTTGTCCATAATTCCGTTCTCAAATATTGCCTCTTCGGCTATTTTTCTATGCGCTGAATCCGTCGGCGGATCATCGCAGCACCGACAGCATCTCCTCGTTCTTCTTTGAGCAAAGCTAGGTGAATTAGTCCTTCATAGTGATCCGGTTTCAGGTAAGTTGCTTTTTGGAAAGATTGTTCGGCTTGTTGCCGATCGCCCGTTGCTTGGTAAACTTGACCCAACAAAACGTAAGCATCAGCATTCGTGCGATTTTGACTGAGGTAAGTTTCGCACAATTTGGCGGCTTCCTGCAATTGTCCGCGATCGGCCAAACGGCGCGCTGAGTCTAAATCCGCACTTGCAGATTTGCCGCCATCTACTGCCGGCTCGTTAGCGAAGCCCTCGAAGAGGATCGCCCGAATCGGCAAAATCTGCGAATTACCGCCCTCCCTCGGGTATTTTTGAGGGGAAGTAGACGAGTTACTCTTAACACTTGGCAACTTATTAATCCGGGCATTATCGCTACTATCTGCGCGTTTCGACTCCCGAACCCGCGTCGTATTGATATTAGTCAACTCTTGCTTAATCTGCACTTGCTGACTATCAGGAATATCTGTTTTCCGGTAGGCAAATGCTAAAGAATGACGCACCGAAACAAATTGATTTGGTAGTTTTTGCCCACTTTCCGAGTGACCTAAAAATAAAATTCCGGTCTTTTTCAACAATCGATTTAAAAGCTGCACAGTCTGACTTCTACCCGCATCATCAAAGTAAATTAACACATTGCGACAAAAGATTACATCATAAGGAATTTGGTTGACCAAAAAATAGCTATCTAGAATATTACCCTGAATAAAATTAACTTTCCCTCTCACCAAGTCGTTCAACTGATAAAGGTTTCCCGCGAGTTCAGTAAAATAGCGATCGCGAAAATCTAAGTTTTTGTCGCGGAAAGAGTTTTTGCCGTAAACTGCGCGATCGGCTTTTTTGAGAGCAACTTTGCTGATGTCTGCCGCATCAATGCTGAAGTTTCTCGGATTTAAACCGGCTTCTAGTAGGGAAATCGCGATCGAATAAGGTTCCTCTCCCGTCGAACAAGGAAGGCTCAACACGCGCAAGGTTTTTTCGGGATTTTTTGGCAACCATTCCGAAATTACAAAACGGCTCAAAAAAACAAAAGGTTCTCGATCGCGAAAAAACCAAGTTTCCGGTATCACGACAGTTTCGATTAATTCCTCCAATTCGGTCGCAGATGTTTGCAATTTTGTCAAGTAAACATTTGCATCCGTTAAACCGCAATCTGTCATGCGGCGGTTCACTGCTCTAGTAATTGTATTAGAACCAACAGTCAGGGCATCCAAACCAATTTTTTGCCTGAGTAGAGCTTCAATTGCTGCTTGTATCATTGATTTTTGCTCATAGATTTGCCGTAAAAATATAAACTTCTTGCTTGATTGCCGGCAAAGCAATCTGCCTTCTGCAAAAATACTGACAAGTACGCGATACTAACTTTTTTCCTGAATGCCTTCTACTTTTTACATACAGCACTTTTGGTGGGTTTGTCAGGTACATAAAAAGCCCTTGTCGGGACATCGCACCGTGCTGTTGTTCGGCTCGCAGCCAACAGTCAACTCTCAACAGTCAACTCTCATTTCGGTAAAACCGGAATTGATATCAGTTTTCTTGCTGGGGAAGCAGATAAGTTTTTTGGGATTCAGGCAGCAGATGTTCTACCCTGACAAATTGAATCATACCGCGATCGTCTGCAATCATTTCTCCCAAATAAGGAGTGCTGTCAATCTTAATCCCGGGACTAACGAATTCGGTTTCCGGTTTGTCGAGAGTTTCTGTCACCCTTTCCGCCATCAGTCCTAAAATTAGGGGGCCTCTTGAACTGTCGCTGTTCCCCTCAGAAGTATCGGGAAATTGGCAATTGACTAAGACGATGCGCGTGCTCAAGTAAGCGCGGGCAGCCGTTCCTTGTATCATTTGGCACAGGTCGATAACTGGGACGAGATGTCCTCGGTAGTTAAACAAACCGGGAATGTATTCCGGCGCACTGTGCATTTTTTTCAAGGTGACAGTGGGAACTACTTCGACTACGCGCCTGCTGTCCAAGGCGTAGCGATCGTCCCCTACATAAAATAGCAACATCAACATAGAGATACCATTGAAGATTTTAGATTTTGAAAGTCGGGCCCAAAAACATTTTGAGAAATTTTGCTGAGTTTTGCAACAATTACGAGTCTTTTGGAATTCTAGAGGTATCTTGTAAAAAGTGTATTTTCTGGAGACTCAACACTATGGGTTGGTTTAAAAGACTGTTCGGACTCGAAAAGCCTGAAGCCCAGGCTGAACCGATGGCACAAGTGGTACAGCAAGCTGCCGAAGCGCAATCCATTGCCCCTGCGAAAGTCGGCCCAGACGGAAATTTTGACGAAAGTGGCTTGGCAAAGCGGGTTGCTTTAGCTTTTGACGGCGATTCAGAAGTTGCTGATATCGAGACTGTGTGGGTTGCTCAACTCAGCGGCACCGTTGTTCTCAAGGGCCAAGTTCCCAGTCAGGAAATTCTCGACAAGTTAGTGGCGATCGCCTCTGCTGAAGAAGGCGCCGCAGGCGTCCAAACCGATCAAGTGACAGTCGGATAGTTCTTCGGAACCGAAGCCGTTTCAAACCGAGTGCGACTCAAATTAGTCAAAACCTCGATTAAACCCGCTACGGCGGGTTTTTTCGTGCCTTCTCCCCCCTAAAAATATCAATTTTTGTAAAAAAACGCATTTTAATTAAAGAACAGTATAATTGAATACAGAAACTAAAAAAGTTTTAGCAAGCAAAAGCAAAGCTGACCTGACTGCCCTTTTTATCTCGACATAAGGATCAAAAAATATGCAACTCACTTATCGCGGCGCCAACTACGAGTACGACATTCCGACAGTGGATATGGTCGAAGGCGAAATCGCTGGCAAATATCGCGGTCAAAACTGGAACTATCGGTATCCCAGACACATTCCCGTTCCCAAAAAATACGGGGGCGTAAACCATAGCGCAAAGCGAGATACCGCAGCAGCTAGCGCCCCAGCGGCGGTTAAATCTTCGCCGACATTTGCGGAAGTGGCGCAAGTCCACCGGGTGCATATTTGCAATATTCTCGATCGTAGACAGCAAGTAGCCAAGGCTAAAGGCGATGACAGACTGCTGCGCTTGCTAGAAAT
>JANNOR010000130.1:0-50469 GCA_031399265.1 Cyanobacteria bacterium SOY_34_metabat_3
CCTGGGATTCTATTTCAAAAACAACTAAGCCTCCTTCTGCAATATAGATAGGGGCTTTCTTGTTTTTGATGATTAAGTTGCTCTACCTTTTATACTAATTCCGATCGCCCTCAACACGATTCGATCCAATGTGGGATAACATTGCCGCACGCATTAGTGAAGTCACGGGAGAGAAATTTTTGATCGACAATCGCCGTTCTGTCAGCGGTGGGTGCATCAATCAAGGCTATGCTATCAGCAGCAGCAGTTTCCGCACGTACTTCGCCAAAATCAATGAAGCTTCCCAAGTCGCGATGTTTGAAGCTGAGGCGCTGGGTTTGCAGCAAATGCGGGAAACGCAGACGATTCGAGTACCTAAGCCGATTTGCTGGGGAAGCGAGGGGAATTGGGCTTATATTGTGCTGGAATGGCTGGATTTGCGAGGACGCAGGGGCGATCAAGTTTGGGAAGAAATGGGTCGCAAACTGGCTCAAATGCACAAATACACCCCCCCCAGCCCCCCCTTGCTAAGGGGGGGAGAAGAGTCTAATTCTGCCCTTTTGAGGGGATGTTTTGGTTGGGATATTAATAATACGATCGGCTCAACTGTGCAAATTAATAATTGGACGGCAAATTGGGCTGAATTTTGGGCAGAACATCGGATTGGTTATCAGTTAAAATTGGCTAAGCATCGGGGCGGTAATTTTCCGCAAGGGGAAAGTTTATTAAAGGTAATTCCTGAATTGTTAGCAGGTTATGAACCTCAACCTTCGCTAGTGCACGGGGATTTGTGGGGGGGGAATGTGGGGGTGACATCTGCGGGGGAACCAGTGATTTTTGACCCGGCGACGTATTTGGGAGATAGAGAAGTTGATATTGCGATGACGGAGCTATTTGGCGGTTTTCCGGCGCAGTTTTATCGGGGATACAATCAGGTTTGGCCGTTGGATTCAGGTTATGAAAAACGCAAAACTCTTTATAATTTATATCACATTTTGAATCATTTTAATTTGTTTGGCAGGAGCTACGAGTCCCAGGCGAATCAGATGATTAATAGAATTTTAGGTTAAAATTTAAGTCCGAGCAACTCTGGACACGGCAATGCCGTTTGCCTACCCCAAAATAATCACGATCCTAATCGAATGATGTAACCATCGCCCAATTGTAGGGACACGGCAAGGCCGTGTCCTGATTTCTTGGTTGTTCTGACTTTATTTTTGCTTAGCAGTCGCTTTCTTCTTGGCTTCTTTTTCGGCTTTTTTAGCCGTTTTTTCAGTTTCAAGTTTAGCTATTTTTGCTAGCTCTTTTTCTTCGGCTATTTTATCCAGATAGTAGTGGTAATCTCCGAGATAAGGGCGAAACTCTCCATCCCGGATCTCGACTATTTTGTTAGCGACTTGGGAGATGAAATAGCGATCGTGCGAAACGATCATTACCGTGCCATCATAATTCTGAATCGCTTCTTCCATCATCTCTTTCGCCGGAATGTCGAGGTGATTGGTAGGTTCGTCCAAAATCAGCAAATTCACGGGAGTCAACAGCATCTTTGCCAAGGCTAGACGCGCTTTTTCTCCGCCGCTTAAAGCGCCAACGTGTTTGTATACTGTTTCGCCGGTGAACAGAAAACGCCCCAAGATAGTCCGAACTTCTTCATTTTTCCAGTCGGGAACTTCGTCGTGAATCGTTGCCATCACGCTTTTATTTAAATCTAAAGCTTCGGCTTGATTCTGTTCAAAGTAACCGGGAATCACGTTATGACCTCCGAATTTGACAGTGCCTTCTGTCGGGATTTCTGAACCCATTATCATTTTTAACAGGGTGGATTTACCTGCACCGTTGGGACCAAGAAATGCGATGCGATCACCTCTTTCAACTAATAAATCGGCACCCAAAAATAAGATTTTTTCGCCGTAGGTGTGCACCAAATTTTCGATGATTACTACTTCGCGTCCGCTGCGAGGTGCGGGCGGAAAGCGGAAATGCAAGGTTTTTAAGCCACCGGTGGGGGCTTCGATGCGTTCAATTTTATCTAACTGTTTTTCGCGGCTTTTCGCTTGGGTACTGCGAGTGGCGCTGGCGCGGAATTTTTCTACGAATGCTTGCTGTTTGTCTAGTTCTTTTTGCTGGTTTTCGTAAGCGTTGAGTTGAGCTTCTCTAGCTTCTGCTTTTTGGAGTAAGTATGAGGAATAGTTGCCGAGGTAGGTGCTGGAAACTCCGCGTTCGGTTTCGACGATTTGGGTGCAGAGGCGATCGAGAAATTCTCGGTCATGTGATACGATTACCATCGGGGTTGTCAATCCTCTGAGGTAGACTTCTAGCCATTCGATGGTTTCTAAGTCGAGGTGGTTGGTAGGTTCGTCTAGTAGCAGGATATCGGGTTTTTGGAGGAGAATTTTGCCTAAACTCATCCGCATTTGCCAGCCGCCGCTGAAGGCGCTGACTAGCCGATCGCTATCTTCGGATTCAAATCCGATTTCTGGTAAAATCTTCTCGATCTGGGCTTCTAAACCGTAGCCATTTAAGCCTTCAAATTGTCTTTGCAAGCGATCCATTTTGTGGATCAGTTCGTCGAGATTTTCTGGAGTGGAGTTTTCCAAGTCTCGATGGACTTCCATCAGGGATTCGTGAACTTCGTTGGCTTCGCTGAAAGCGCGCCAAAATTCTTCTTTGACAGTGCGGGTGGGATCGATTTCAAATTCTTGGGAAAGGTAGGCGATGTGGAGGCTGGCGGGGCGAATGACTTCGCCGGCGGTGGGTTCGATTTCGCCGGCGATGATTTTGAGTTGGGTGGATTTGCCGGCACCGTTGACGCCTACTAAGCCGATGCGATCGCCTGGTTTGACTTCCCAGGTGACATCTTTGAGTACGACGCCTGTGGGATAAATTTTACTGATGTGTTCGAGTCGCAGCATTGTTGTGGGGGCTAGGGAAGGGGAGGTAAGCGCGGGGAATGGGATGCCGACGCTGAGGTCGTGTTAATCTTAACAAATTTTAAAGATTTTTAGTATATTGCCAGATTTTGATTTGGTGGGAGTTATGGGAAGAAACCCGGTTTCTACGAAAAATCACTGATTTTCAACTACTTATCTAGGAAGAAACCCGGTTTCTGGCTACGATTTCGATGTGAGTGCAGCAATATTTTGGTTTGGTGGGGCGATCGTGTTGTTTCAGATTGAATTTCTAGAATAATGGTTGAGACTTCTGCACATTATAATAGTCAGTGTCAACCTGGATAGAAAAAGAGAGCGATCGTGCCAGCAAGAGACATTTATCATCAAGTTGTCAAACAGGGTCTGATTAAGGCTGGCTGGACAATTACCCACGAGCCGTATCCATTAGCTTGGGCGAAGAGAAACCTATCGATCGATCTTGGTGCAGAACAGCTATTAGCTGCTGAGAACAACGATCGCAAAATAGCCGTTGAAGTTAAGAGTTTTATCAGAGAGTCTAGAATTGCAGATTTAGAGCAAGCTTTGGGTCAATACACTCTTTACTATGACATCTTAAAACGGACGGAATCAGAAAGACAACTGTATCTTGCAATTCCACTCAATGCTTTTACAGAGCTTTTTGAAGGACAAAAATTTGTCAGATATTGCTAGATAATAACCGCCTAAATCTTGTTGTTTTCAACCCAAAAACAGAGGAAATAGTACAATGGATAGCTTAAATAATTATCGCCAACTTGTTAAGCAGCTCCTGACTGAATACGCAGAGATTCCCGTTTGTGACAGCGGGACGCAAAACGAAACAATTTTTGATGTAGAAAATGACCGCTATATGTTAATAAATATAGGTTGGTTTAACGAGCAGCGCATTCACCATTGCGTGATTCATATTGATATTATTGACGGTCAGGTTTGGATTCAAGCAAATAATACCGATCGCCTGATTGCTGAGGAGTTAGTCGCAGCGGGAATTCCGGCTAAATCAATTGTTTTGGGGCTTCAACCGCCTGATGTTAGACCTTATACTGCTTAGGTCGTTCCTTGTAGTGAGCAGCAGCGAGAATCCTTGAAAGTATGATGGAGTGGAAGGGATTTGACTTGGAGGGCGATTCCCTACGGGATAGCTGCGCACGCGCGTACTTCAAAAACCTTTAAGCAGGCGATCGGAGAAGGTTGTAGAAAAGTGAGGGTGAGGATGTGCGATCGTATTTGAAGAAGTTGAAAAAAAGTTATAAAATAGAGTAGAGCTGTAGACAAAATTGATGCCCAGAAAAATTAGAGAGTTAAAAGCTCAAATTGCGCGTGAAGGTTTTGTTTATCTACCGAAGCGTGGCAAAGGTAGCCATGAGCGTTGGCGACATCCAATGCTCAGAAAAACTTTGACAATTCCCGGCAAAGATGGAGATGATGTGGCACTCTATCTAGAAAAGCAGTTAGCAATAGTCCGGACAGTTTTTATAGGGTCCAATGGCTTATGCTCGCTTGACTTCGCAGCCCCTGTGGATAATTAAATCAATGTCAGCTCCACCCCTGACTTACATTTAATTCGACTTTTTTATGACAATACTCCGGACAGTTTTTAAAGAGGGATGCGATCGCAATACAGGAGAGAAGTAAAAAAAGTGAATGCAATCTTAACCCAAAATAAGCAGAAAAAAAGGCACTCTTTTCGGTTAAGCTATAAAAACACACAAGCTTAACAGATTGCCTTATGAATGTTATAGAACCCATCTTACAACAAATGCCAGGGATTAGTCAACCCCAAAAGAAGTTTTTAATCACTTTATTCTCAACTATTTTGCTCGTCTATGGCAAGGTCAACTTTACGAATCTCAGTCGTTATAGTTGTTTGAGCGAAAAAACCTACCGTCGTCACTTTCTCAAAACCTTTAACTTTCCACAATTTAATCAATATTTTCTCAAAGAAGCCTTAAATCCTGAACACACAGTTATTGCTGTAATTGATTGTTCTTTTTTAAGAAAGAGTGGCAAAAAAACTGACGGCAAGGCTTATTTCTATAATGGTGTAGCTGGCAAATCGGAACAGGGATTGGAGATTTCTGTGATTTCTATTGTCGAAATTGAGACTCGTTTATCTTATAGCTTAAGCGTACAACAAACTCCATCACGCCCTCAAATAAAGTCCGTAAAAAAACTGCCACAAAAACCGAAGAATAGCTGGTCAAAAAAAACTCGCAAAAAACCAGACTCTCAAAGCTCAAAGCCTGATGTCACAAGAGTTGATGACTATGCACAACATTTGAAGAATACTCGTTATTTCTTCCCCACTTCTGTACGTTATTTAGTAGCAGATGGCTATTATTATCGCTCTAAATTCTGGGATGCTGTACGGGAGTTAAATTTAGACTTCATTGGCAAGCGAGCGAGTTGATGCTAACCTACGCTATCTCTATACAGGTGAACAAAAAAAACTGGGAGCTCCTCGCAAATATGATGGCAAGGTTGACTGCCATGATTTGAGTCGTCTTAATTTTGTTAAACAAATAAAACCGGGAGTTTCCTTATATACATTAGTTGTGTGGAGTTGTTGTTTAAATTGCCAAATTAGTTTGGCTTGTATTTCTGAGGTTCAAGCTAACGGTAAAATCAAAAATGCGTTATTGTTTAGCACTGATATTCACCTACTACCTGAGCAAATTGTTGAATATTATCAGGCTCGTTTCCAGATTGAATTTATTTTTCGTGATGCCAAGCAATTTACGGGATTGTCTGATTGTCAAGCTCGTCATTTACCACGGCTTGATTTTCATTTTAATGCCAGTCTAATTGCCTTAAACTTAGCCAAACATGAACTTTCTAGTTGTCATTCATCTGCCAAATCTTTTGTGTTTTCTATGGCCTCTTATAAACGTCTGGAATTCAATAAGCATCTACTTTCTACCTTTATTGATAAGTTAGATTTAGACCCGGATTTGATTTTAAACCACCCTAACCTTCCTTCAGTCTTGTCTTATGGTACTTTGGCTGCTTAAAAACTGTCCGGAGTATTGTTAGATTTGGAGTTTTTAACCGCAGAGAGCGCAGAGAGCGCAGAGGAGGAGAAAAGAGAGTGATTAATCATTCTGATATCAATGGATTTGATATTACCGATCGCCCTTTTGTTTCGCTAGCATTGCTTTAGCCTGGTTCCACAACTCATCTAACTCTTCTGGGGAATAATCCGACAAAGGTCGATCGCACTTGGATTCAACTAGCGCAAACCGCTGGACAAACCGCTGATTCGTTCCCTGCAAGGCTTCTGACGCATCTAAGCCGTACCAGCGAGCTAATTGAATCAACACGAACATAATATCTCCCAATTCTGACTGCTGCGCTGCTTTGTCTTCGTGCTTGAGCGCGTGTTCAAATTCTGCCATTTCTTCGTGAAATTTATCCCAAACACCGTCTACGCTGTCCCAATCAAAATTTACTTCCGCTGCTTTTTGAGAGATTTTCATCCCGGCGGCGATCGGCGGTAAAGTGCTGGCATAACGGCTCATTTTCGATGCTAAAGTTGGCGTTTTATCAGTTTCGCCTTTTTCGGCTGCTTTGATTTTTTCCCAGTTTTCGTTAACTTCATCGACGCTATTAATCTCGATATCCCCGAAGACGTGGGGATGACGACGAATCAGTTTTTCTGTAATCCCGTCGGCGATTTCTGCGAGGGTAAATTGACTGGATTCGCTGGCAATTTGAGCTTGCAAAACTACTTGTAATAGTAAGTCGCCCAATTCTTCGACGATCGCCTCTTTTTCTCCTTTGCGGATCGCATCGGCGGTTTCGTAAGCTTCTTCAATGATGTGCGGAATTAGAGTTTCGGGTGTTTGGGCTAAATCCCACGGACATCCGCCGTCGGGATTGCGCAATTTTGCCACTACTTCGATTAACTGTTGCATGGCTGCGAGCGATCGACTTTCAGAATCAGACATCGGAAATTACCTTTTAGATTTACTAGATGTGCGACGGCGAGGTTTGCGCTTGGGTCTCTTGATTGTCCCGGGAAGGTGCATCCCGCTCGCTTCTTGCTTTTTGAATCTTTTGTAAGCCGAGCCGCCCCAATCGCTCAGATAGTGGCTCATCGCGCCCAATTCTAAGCCGATGTAAACAGCTAAAAATTCGATCGGGTGTTCCCAGATCGATCGCCAACAACCTAAAACCACATCCTCCCAAGTCCACCCAGGGGGGCCAATTTTTTCGGCAATTAGCAATCCCAACATCCCGAAAACCGCGATCCAGGAAGTCAGGTAGAAGATTCGCAAAGCAGTGCCGATCAAAGGCCCGTGAGACCACAAAGAGCGGTGGCGCAGGTTTTTTTGGTATGGGAGCCAAATCATTTTGAACCATCCCCAGCGCTGGTACTGGCAGGAGTAGATATCCAAGTCGGGGCCGAACATCAGTCCGCCGAATAAAAAGCTGCCGGAAACCAGCAGAGTCAGATTGCTGCTTTGAGTCTGGCCGAAGGTGAGGGCTGCCACAAAGGGCAAACTCGACAGGGTTATGCGATCGTGCGTACGGCCAGAGGGCATTTAAATTTTATGATTTTTTTAGTTGATCTTTCTGAGTTACTGTGATATGATAAATCCCTGTGAGTGCAATTGGGTGATTAGCTCAGTGGTAGAGCGCCTGCTTTACACGCAGGATGCCGTAGGTTCAAATCCTACATTACCCATCCGATAAGTCAATATCAACAGATTCAGCCGTTTTGAGCCTTCGAGCCGAGAACGGCTGTAACTTTTGTGGTTGGCTGTTGACGGTTAACTGTAAATCAAACATTTTGTGGCGGATGTCAGCAAAATTGGCACTCAATGTTGGAAAATTAATGAATTAATTGATTTTCCTTTTTACAATCCTGATTTATGAAGCCGAAAATAACCAGCCCGATCGCCTGGCAGCAAGCTGAACTGCTGATGCAGCCCGCGATGATCCGAGTGATCGACAACATCCGCAAACAATTAGAGGAGTCAATCTGGACGGGGAGTTATCAAGAGGTGCACGTTCCCATTCCCGGTTATCAACTAATTTTAGAGCATCAAGGCGAGCAAAGATGCGTCGATATTTGGGAACTTTGCTATCGAGTCTGCTTTGTTAACTACCCGCCCGCCCACGCTCAAATGCAAAGCCAAGAAGTTGTAATTGATACTAGCTTGATTGAGGATGACACTAGCGATGTAGATTGGAATCGTCTTGATGCCAAAGCCAGCCAATTAATACAAGAAATTTTCGCTAATTTGGGCAAATAGTCAGTCATCAGTTAACAGTCACCAGTCAACAGTCAACAAAATTTTATGATTCAGGAATTGCACGATATTCAAGCAGCCGCTGGGGCGATCTTTGCCGAATTAACAACCGCAGAAACAGTCCCCGTTAGTTTTGGTAACGATGCAGCCGCGATTGCTGCAACTAAACAAGGTGCGGCTTTGTACGATCGCACTCACTGGGGACGCATTCAAATCTCCGATAGCGATCGCCTGCGATTTTTACACAATCAAAGCACCAATAACTTTAATATACTCAAACCCGGTCAAGGTTGCGACACTGTTTTCGTGACTTCCACCGCGCGGACGATCGACCTCGCCACCGCCTATGCTACAGAAGATGCTGTACTGCTTATAGTTTCTCCCAGCCGCCGCCGACAATTGCTGGATTTGCTCGATCGCTATATTTTCCCTATGGATCGCGTAGAATTAACAGATTTAACCGATACAACTGTGGCTTTCAGTCTCATCGGCCCAGAAAGCACTAAGTTACTCGAAAAAATGGGAGTTGGCGAACTCGAAAATCAACCTTATGCTACTCACAAATTAATCTATTTTGCAGGGATGCAAGTTCGAGTTGCGGTTGGTAGCGGTTTAGCAACTCCCGGATACACGTTAATTGCGCCAGCCAGCGATGCAGCTAATGTGTGGCATGAATTAGTCAAAGCTGGGGCTGTACCAATGGGCGATCGAGTTTGGGAACAACTGCGAATACAACAAGGCCGCCCCGCAGTAGATTTTGAACTCACAGACGATTACAATCCCCTCGAAGCCCGCCTTTTATACACAATTACCTACGACAAAGGCTGCTACATCGGCCAAGAAACAATTGCCCGGTTGAACACCTACAAAGGAGTCAAACAGCAACTTTGGGGCGTGCAGTTGAACGGTGCGGTTAATATCGGAACAGCAGTCACGATCGAAGACGAAAAAGTCGGGAAAATTACCAGTTTAACTGAAACCGAATCCGGCTTTTTTGGTCTTGCTTACATCCGCACCAAAGCTGGAGGCGCAGGATTGAAAGTACAGGTGGGAGAAGCGTCAGGGGAAGTAGTAAATTTACCTTTCTTGAGTCTGTAATCTTTGGTTTGCAGCATCGGACGAAGAGTCCTCATAAAATTAGCTCGGACTCTTCGTCATCGCTACAAACCAATGGGTAAGGTGCGCGCACCAGCACCCTATACAATCATCGCTACAAACCAATGAGTAAGGTGCGCGCGGATCGCCCTACATAATTAGGTTCTGCCTAAGTCCTGCTTTAGATAGATTTGCAAACAAACAACAGCAATTATTCTATAGGAAAGTCACCTAAAAAATAGAATTTTGCAATGAAAAATTTAACATCGCGCTTAGTTAGAATTTGCCTGCGAGTCGGAATAATATTTGTTGTAGCTATAGCTCTTCTGTTTACCTCAGAATTAGAATTTTTTGGCAACAAAATGCAAGCGATCGCTACACCAACTGCTGAAACTAAGTCTTACGAAATTCCCCTGGAGGAACGGCAGCCAACAAGCGAAATAGAGAAGGAAGCGAGGGGTGCAGTTGAGAATATTAGAGAAAAGCTGAACCTCGAGCAACCCATTGCCCCCAGTACCAAAAAATTTATAAAATCTGTAAAAACTAACCTGGAGGAAGCAGTGACACCTGCACCGAAAGCAGTAGAAAAAGCGACAGATTGAGCTAAGTAATTCAAGATCATCCAGTTGTCACCTATCGGATTATTAATTCATATCAAATCCGGTAGCATCGGAATTAATATTACCCACAGTCAGGAGACGGCAGTGCCGTTTCCCTACCAAAAATAACATTGTAGGGACACGGCACTGCCGTCTCCTCTATCATTCCGGTTCAACCGGAATTGATATCAACCGCCAAACGATCTACGAACCAAATAAGTTAAATAATTACATATTCCTCGCTCAAAACAGCTTGACTAACCTGTGGTTCCGGCTCTACTGGGTCGCTGTAATGAGCCTCAATGTATGCGATTAAATTTTCTCGATACGCTTTGAGATACGAGTCCAGCACTTTAATATCCTGCTGTCCAGTCGCGTAATGGGTATCTTTTCTAAATTGACCCGATTCCTTAACAAAAGCCATATCAACTTGCCACAAAGCTGCATCACTCGGGCGATATCCTAAGTCTACAATATCGTAAGCGACGAATCCTTGGGATTTCATAAAATGAATTATATCATACATCTGAGCGAACAAACAAACTTCGACAATTACATATTCTGTCTGCTGCAAAATCTGAGTAGCCCCAGCCAAAACATCTAATTCCTGTCCGTCAACATCGACTTTAATTAAATACGGGCCTGGCAAGTTTCTTTCCCTGCATATTTCATCGAGCGTAATTGCCGGTATGTTCCTCAAATAAGGATTTTGACTATCAGCATTGATACCTTCGGAAATCGAAGAGTGCAGCATATCGGGACTGATGTTGAGCGTAAAAATTCCCGATTCTTTGGTCGCCGCAGCAATAATGTATTCTGCACTTTTGAGATGGCGGCAAATTTTGGCGAGATAAGGTTCATTTTCGGCGATCGGCTCAATGAGCAAATGTCGCGCATCAGGGAAAGTTTCGTAAAGGTTGAAAGTTCCCAAGGCCGCACCGACATCAATTACAGTTTTCGGTTCACAACCTAAATTTTTTGCCGTCAGGAGGCTGCCTGACATGGTATTTCTGAGAGTTCCTGTTTGTTGTTGGTTCATGATATTTATCCTGATTTCAAGAAGACGATCCTCTTCGTTGGCACAGCCCCCGTAGGGGCGGGCTTTCCTTCGGATCGCTTCGCTAACGCTAACGCGCTTGAGATATCTGTGCGGGTAAGGTGCGCAGTGCGCACCCAGAATTGTGCTTATTTCGCCGACTTCTGCGATTTGTTTTCGGGTTCGACAGATTTCAAAGCTTCGTCGAGAATTACCCGCGCCATCTCAGCTTTGCCCCTCGCATCTCGATAGCGGACATTAGCTTGGGCGAAGTTTTTTAGAACCTTAAAACCGTCTTTGAGACTGGCAATTTCCTCGGCAGTCACAGCCTCATCTGTAAACAAAATGTCGATCGCCTCCCGGATTTTGAGTGCTTCTTCGCGGGATTCCATCACTTTCAATTTGAGACTTGCCAAATTGCTCAAAATCTGCACTGCTTCAGTAATTGCGTCCTCGCCGTCAGACACAGCAGCATCTTCGATATCCTTAACTTCAACAAACTGCTTGGGCCCGAATCCCTCCACGAGTTCCGTAGGCAGTTTGCCCTCATCCATGAGTTCCATCAGCTTATCCATCGCTTCTTCGCGGGCTTTGGCTGAATCTTTCCCTTTGACAGTTAAAATAATTTCGGGGCTTTGAGGAAGTGTATAGCGAACCATATTTTGACCAGAAGTGTGCGACAACAATTGAATGATATTTTATCTTTATTCGATCGCCAGTTGCAGCTATAGCAGAAGGAAGAAGATCGATGGGAAGAAGGAAGAAGATCGATGTGTAAATGCAATAATAGCAATAGTTTCAGCGATTCAAAATGTCCCTATCGCCGAGAAGGTTGCTATACCGATCGCCCGAAATCGCTAACCGCTTGCCAAAACTTGACACATATGCACTCAACAGGAACGCTCAACCATGAAAGATAAATTTCTCAATTTGCTCAACTTCATTCTAGTAGCTGACGTGTTTTTCGTCTTTGCCAGCTTTGGGTGGTTTGCGATCGCTGTAGTCGGTCGATCGACTGGAGTGAACCTCGGTTTCGATTTGTGGTACAGTCTGTGGCAACCCGTATTTAATCCCGCCCTCGGCATTCTCATGGGCGGCGCAATTGTCAGCGGTATCATCAATCAAATTTCTAAACGCCTCAATCCGAAGTGAAATCAATCTACAGGTAGAAGTGATGTTTTAACTATTTAGTGTAATTTGAAATCAGTTCCGATCGCATCTTGCATCCTGTTTTACAATGCAACAATGGGAAAATTGAGAAATTGACACCTTTTACTACACAAATTAGAGTCCGGCATTACGAAATGGATGCTCTCGGTCACGTAAATAATGCTGTTTACCAGCATTATTTAGAACACGCGGCGATCGAACATTTGGAACACTTGGGATTTACACTCGATCGCTACCGGGAATTGGGCGGAGTTTTCGTCATGCGCCGGATAGAGATTGACTATTTGCGGTCTGCTGCTGCGGGCGATCGGCTGGAGATATCCACTTGGATCGAACAAATGCGCGGCCCGCGCGCCGTCCGCCGCTATGAAATTCGCTTAGCTGGAAGTGACGAAATCTTGTTAAAAGCAGAGGCCCTTTGGGTTTGGGTTGAAGTTACCACAATGCGGCCGCGAGCAATTCCGAAACAAATAATTGATATTTTTGAAGCGCAACTTCAAGCATTACCAACATAGCTATTGTAGAAGTACAAAAAGTCGATCGCCGCCGGGGCCGCAAATCCCGATCGCAAAAAGTCGGATAGCCCGCCTGCCAGTTTGGATGCCGCAGAGGTACGATGGAATATAGGGAGGAATGCCAAGCCCGCGAAGGTTAAGCTTGGTGACAATACCCACAGGAAGGAAAAAATGACACTTAACTTGCGGCGACCAATTTTAATAGGCGGAATAGGACTTTCAGCAGCGCTGTGGCTGCTAGAAACTCTACAGCATTCGGGTTCAGAAATGGGCGAAACGGCACTGATCGGCTTGGCGGCTGCCGGTGCGGGGTATTGGTGGTGGAAACAGCAATCCCCCAAACTCGAACTAGCACTCCCGCAACCCCGGGCGAACCGGGAAGCAGCCGAAAAAGCGATCGCGACTGCCGAAGCCGCAATTAATTTGCTAGCTTTAGAAGCTCAAAACTCGGCAGATCCGGCTCATCTAACGGCAAAGCTCGATCGGCTCCGAACCGAATTAGACAGACAAGATTTGCGGATTACCGTCACAGGCGGCAAAGCTGTCGGCAAAACTGCCTTAATTCAAGTTTTAAATTCTAATTGGGCATCCCAACACCCGCAAAACTTGAGTTTAAAAGAAACAGCACCGCTGTTTGCCAATACCGCAAAAGCCGATGCCAAAATCGGCGGTGATTTAGTGCTGTTTGCGACAGCGGGCGACATCACCGATTCCGAATTTCAAACATTATCTCAGCTAGCATCCGCAGGTCAGCGCGTGCTGCTAGTCTGGAACAAACAAGACCAATATTTGCCAGCACAGCAGTCGCAAATTTTGAACTCTTTGCACCAAAGAATGCAAGGAATATTGGGAACAGAAGATATAATTGCGATCGCCGCTTCCCCAAATTCGATTAAAGTTCGGCAACACCAAGCGGACGGCACATTTGTCGAACGGATCGAAAATCAAGTTTCTCAACTCGATCCACTGACGGCAAGATTGACTGAAATCTTAACTGAAGAACGGCAGCAGTTGGTCTGGGCGAGTGCCGTGCGCGAGGCTGCAAGTATCAAATTAGAAGCGAAAACCTTATTAAATGGTGTCAGGCGCGATCGGGCAATGCCGATTATCGAACAATATCAGTACATCGCCGCCGCCGCCGTCTTTGCTAACCCAGTTCCCGCCTTAGACTTGTTAGCAACAACCGCCATCAGCACCCAACTCGTCATCGACCTCGGCGCTATCTACCAGCAACAGTTTTCCTTAGACCAAGCTAAGACAGTAGCCGGAACATTGGCAACTCAAATGTTCAAATTGGGATTAGTAGAACTGTCTACTCAAACTATTACTGGACTGCTGAAAAGCAATGCCGTCACCTATGTAGCAGGAGGCGCGGTGCAGGGAATTAGTGCAGCATATTTTACCAGAATAGCTGGACTGAGTTTAATTGAATATTTCCAAAGTCGAGAACTGGAAAATGCTCCAACCAGCATCTTAAATATCGACCACTTGACTAAAACTTTGCAAGCAGTATTTATGCAAAATCAGCAAGTTTCCTTCTTGCAAGCTTTCATCAACCAAGTAGCGAGTCGTCTCTCACCTCAGATATCTCAGTCCGAGGCAGTTAATTCAGCCGCCAATTAAGTTAAAGTAAAGGAACGGGCATCTTACCCGTTCCTTTATTTCGGAACGGGCTAATATTTTCCTTTTTTGTTATTTCTCAAGAAAGTTTGCACGATGATACAAACTCAAACAAAAATACTAACCTTTGAAGAATTTCTAGAATCCAAAGCCGAAAATAGATGCTACGAACTTCACGACGGGGTAATGGTTGAAATGCAGCCAACAGGAGAACACGAAGATATCACAGCCTACCTAGTTCAAGAATTTACGCTGCTTTATACCCAACTGCAACTTCCCTACCGCATTCCCTCGAAAGCGCTAGTTAAGCCACCAGCTAAGGATACAGGATATATCCCTGATGTTTTGTTATTAAACCGTCAGGCTTTAGCATCCGAACCCCTATGGTTGAAGTCAGCAACAATCACCCAAGGAACATCGATCCCGCTACTTGTGGAAGTTGTCAGTACCAACTGGCGCGACGATTATCTCAAAAAGCTGGCAGATTACGAAATGATGGGAATTCTCGAATATTGGATTGCAGATTATGCTGCATTGGGCGGAATACGTCATATTGGCGACCCCAAAGAACCCACCCTCTCGGTTTGCCAGCTTGTGGATGGAGAGTATAGGATCAGACAGTTCAGAGGGAGCGATCGCATTATTTCACCTACATTTCCGAATATGGAACTGAATGTCGAGCAAATTTTCCGAGGCGGAGTTTAGCGTTAAATTCGTACTAAAATAAGTTATAATAATTATTGTTCTCAGCTCAATTATACCTGCTTGAAAAAGCCGATCGCCAATGGCTGACAATTCCATTCAAGAAAATCGCTTATCCCTAGCCCGCACCAGTTTGCGCCAAGCCCTGGCGCGGTATTCCCACCTGCGTCAAGGCAAAAAAAACTCGAACAATACAGAATTAGAAGCGGCGCTGCAAAGTCAGCTAGACATCCTCACCTCCACCTCAGAAAAACTAGATCACAACATCATTCGGATTGCTACTTTCGGCTTAGTCAGCCGGGGTAAATCAGCCGTCTTAAACGCGCTTTTAGGTCAAAAAATCCTGCAAACAGGCCCTCTCAACGGCGTGACTCAGTGGCCGCGTTCCGTGCGCTGGACGATTCCGAATATTCCCGCCGCCGAAGGCACAGAAAAAATCCAAGTTGAATTAATTGATACTCCTGGAATTGATGAAGTTGGCGGCGAAGTGCGCGGCGAAATGGCGAAACAAGTAACTCGCCAAGCTGACTTAATTCTGTTTGTAGTCGCAGGCGATATCACCCGCACGGAATATCAAGCATTGTGCGAATTGCAAACAGCTCAAAAACCGCTGATTTTAGTTTTTAATAAAATTGACCTTTATCCAGAATTAGACAGAAAAGCTATTTACCAAAGTCTGCAAGCGCTGGGAAATTCCGAACAGTTAGCAGCCGATACGATCGCAGATACAACAGATAGCGAAAATTTGGGCGTTGGCGGAGCCCGCCCCTACGGGGGCTACGCCAACGCAGAGGATCGCCAAAACAGACCATCTCATAAATCTACTGCAAAATCACCGCTTAAAACTGCCAAATCCTTAGAAATAGTCATGGTAGCCGCCGAACCCGCACCAGTGCAAATGCGGGTGGAATGGCTGGATGGAACAGTAACTAACGAGTGGGAATCCCCGCCGGCGCAGATAGACGAACTAAAACACACAATTTTGACAATTCTTAACCGAGAAGGTCGATCGCTCCTCGCTCTTAATGCTTTAGTAGAAGCTAGAGATGCCGAAGCAAACATCGCCCGTCAAGTTCTCAAATTGCGGCAAACAGAAGCCGATGATTTAATTTGGCAATTTGCCAAATATAAAGCCTTAGCTGTGGGCTTAAATCCAGTTGCATTCTTGGACGTAATGGGAGCAACAGTCGCAGATTTAGCCTTAATTCGATCTTTATCCCGACTTTACGGTTTACCCATGACTGGTTACGAAGCCGGGAAACTTTGGCAAACAATTTTCTCCAGTGCTGGCGGCGTACTTTTGGGAGAATTGGGCAGCAGTTTTCTCTTAGGATTTGGTAAAAGTGTAGCCGTTGCTGCTCCCCAAATCGGCTTTTCTACCTTTGCCGGAGTCGCAGTCACTCAAGCTAGTTTAGCAGCTTACGGAACCTACGCTGTCGGTCGCGCCGCCCAAGTTTATTTAGAAAAAGGCTGCACCTGGGGCCCGCTGGGACAAGATACCGTCATTCAAGAAATTCTCGCTACCATCGAGCGCAATACAATTATCGATCGCTTGCAGCAAGAATTTAAAATTGGCAATTAAAAATTGCCCTAGCAGTTGAGTAGGGTGCGTCAGCAGAGGGTTGTTTGTTAATAATCGAAGAGCTAGGATCTGACGCACCCTACTGCTTAGATTCTTACCTTCCCGCGATTCTAACACCTTCCCTAAAATGAGCGATCGTCGCAATTACCGCTATACAAAAGTAAAATATTCTAATTAGCCAAAAACAAACCCGCATTGACCAAGAAACAATAGTCGGAGCAATACCAGTAAACTGCACAAATTTGGAATTAACTTTTTTTTCAAAGCTATCGAGGTCTTTCATTTCAGATTGTTTCGTCGGAATAACCGGAAACTGACCGGTATATACGTAATAACCGAGAAAACCATCCAATCCTACTTTTCTGTTTAAAAATGAGTTAGTTAATGTTGCTGTTTCCGCCGGCAATAAGTTATCCGATTCCCCTACTTTTTGCAGCCAAGAATTATATCTGATGGCTGGGGTGCTCATAAAAACTAAGGGAACGATAGGTATCAACAAAGCCGCACTAATTTGGCGAGCGTATTTAGGGGGTAGAAGTTTTGTAGCGACACCGAATCCCATGCCGATAAACGCAAATACCAATATATTTAACAGTTCAATAATTTCGATGCCCCTCAACAAGTCGCCGATAATCAGGATTGTATATAATACTTTGTCTGCCAGTAGCAGCGCCGCCCCTTTGATCAGAATTGAAACGCCTACAATAGTAGCTGCAATCGCCAGATACCCGATGCCACCTAGAACATAGAGTAAAATCGAACCGACTTGTTTTAATGGCTGCATGGAATTGTTCACTCTTGTGAAAGTTTAGGAGTCTGATTGACAAAACAACTTGAAATTTTAGTTTTATCTGGAGTTACAAATGGGACTTTTAAAATTGATTAGCTTGACTTCAACAAGTCAATCTAAAATCTACAATCTACAATCGATTGATAAGTTCCCGCGCCGCCGCTTTGGTGACTTCTAAGATCCGTTCCTTCACAACACCCTCTTCGATCGCCCCGGCATCTGATTCTGGTTCGCGATCGATCCCCAACCATAAAAGATACTCGATATTTCCAGCAGGGCCAAGTAAAGGCGACCACGTTAAGCCCCATTCCTGCCATCCTAAAGCTGTGGCTGCCTTCCACACTTGAAAAATCGCATCTGCTTGAGTTGCTGAGTCTCGCACTACGCCTTTTTTCCCGACTCTCTCGCGCCCAACTTCAAACTGCGGCTTTACCAACAATACCGCTTCCTTGGGCGGTGCCAACAATTCCCACAGCGCCGGTAAAATCTTATCTAGGGAAATAAACGACACATCTACTACCGCCAAATCGGCATAAACCCCGATTCGCCAAGAATCTTGCTCCCCCCCTTGACAAGGGGGGGCTGGGGGGGGTGAATTGCCGTAAAGCTCCGTAGCCGTCATGTAGCGCAAATTGGTGCGTTCTTTCAAAATCACCCTCGGATCGTTGCGCAAGCCCCAATCTGCTTGACCGTAGCCAACATCTACGCCGTAGACTTTGGCTGCGCCGGCTTGCAGCAGACAGTCGGTAAAACCGCCTGTGGAAATGCCCCCGTCGAGACAAATTCTATCTGTAACGGGAATCGCAAAAACTTCTAAAGCTTTGGCTAATTTGTCGCCGCCTCTGGAAACGTAGCGCGATCGCTCTTTGATCAGAATTTTTGATGCAATGTCAACCTCAGTCCCCGGTTTGTCAACTACCTGCTGGTTTATAGAGACTTTTCCAGTCCGAATCAAAGCCTGAGCTTGCTGTCTGGAAGTGCACAAATCCAGGCTGACCAATAATGTATCTAGTCGCTGTTTAGCCAAGGTCTTTAATCTGTACGGATTGGATTTAGAACAGTACAAGATTAGCACTTAGCTACAAACATGACTGCGAATTTTTGGCAATCGCAGCACAATCTGGGCGATCGCCCCAGCTTGCATTATGTGACTGAGATCGCTCTGCGTGTTTAGTTTTATCACAGATAAACATTCGTAGAATCACACAAAAGTTTTGGCGGCTAGCGGATGATATAGGTGCAGCTAAAAGCACTACAAATACCATCAGGGCGATCGACCATGAAAACAATTAACTTTCCGCTCAGAAATCAGAGCATTTGTCAAGAAAATCCCCTGGCTTTTGTCAGCGGTGACATCATCCACATTCTTTATCCCAACGGCGAAGTAGAAGCAACAACCGCCGATCGAATCGATCGCGGCCAAACCAAAAATCCTCTCGACAAATGCCTTGTCTGGGGATGTGTCGGCGATTTTTAAGTCATAAAAAAAGATCGCTTGGAGGCTGTGAAGCCAAAAAGAGCGATCCATCCCTCCAACTGCTGCTAACTGCAAGTGTGAAGTGCAATTTGCTGCTAAAAGAACTAGCAAATTGACTTAAATATCTTGTTCGCTCAATTCGCGAATCATGTAATCAAAAGGCTGCTCCAAAAAAGACCCTACAGACAAGCCAGCAGCTTCGACTTGAGCCTTAACCATCTCCTTCATAATGCTAATCCCCAAAACCGTCGGGCCAATGGGAACGCCCAGAGAATTGTAAGTTTCCCGCAAACCTTGCAGCACGCGCTCATCGAGCACATCGGTACTTCCAGCCACCAGGGCGTAAGTAGCGTAGCGCAAGTAATAGTCCATATCCCGCAAACAAGCCGCGTAGCGACGAGTCGTGTAGGCATTTCCACCAGGGCGAATCAGTTCCGGCTGATCGGCAAATAGCTGGATACCAGCTTGCTTGACAATTGCCGCAGCATTGCTATTAATCGCCGCCGCCGCCTGTACCCGTGCTGTACCCGTTGCAAAATAAGATTTCAACCGATCGATACCATCTCGGTCTAAATACCTACCAGCAACATCATAATTTTCAATCAGACTCGTCACTGCATCGCGCATAACTTTCTCTCCCAAAAATCTTTATCAATACTTTGCTATCTGACACAGACCGCCTATTGTAGACTACTACAAATCAGCGTTTGATTAAGATTTGAGATAAGATTTTCTGACTACCGGTTAATTCCCGGCAGAAAAACCCCAATTCTGGCGAATGCCTTCTATTTTTTGCCGAAAGTATCGACAGCTCAACAGTTGCGAACTGCCGGCCCACAAAGCCGCAAATCGCAAAATTTTGTAGCAAAAGATACAAAATGCTAGGTAATGAATGCCTGTCATCGCCGAAAAAGTCTGAAATCTGCGATCGCCCAGACCTAACCAATATCAGGAGTAAGTCATGTTCCAGACACCCCAAGAAGCCTTAAACTACATACAACAAAATAAGATCCTGATCGTTGACCTCAAATTCATCGATATGCCGGGGATCTGGCAACACCTTTCCCTGTACCACGACCAAATCGACGAAACCGCATTCACAGACGGCGTACCCTTCGACGGTTCCAGCATTCGGGGCTGGAAAGCCATCAACGAATCCGACATGACAATGGTCATCGATCCTACCACCGCTTGGATCGACCCATTCATGGCAGAACCAACCATCAGCTTCATTTGCAGCATCAAAGAACCCCGCACGGGCGAACCCTACGGCCGCTGTCCCCGCACGATCGCCCAAAAAGCCATAGACTACTTAGTTAGCACCGGTCTCGGCGATACCGCATTCTTTGGCCCGGAAGCCGAATTCTTCATTTTTGACGACGTTCGCTTCGACCAAACCCAAAATTCCGGCTATTATTACGTAGACTCGATCGAAGGTCGCTGGAATTCCGGCAAAGAAGAACCAGGCGGCAACCTCGGCTACAAACCGCGTTACAAAGAAGGTTATTTCCCAGTAGCACCAACCGATACATCTCAAGATATGAGAACGGAAATGCTGCTGACAATGGCAAGATGCGGCGTACCAGTCGAAAAGCATCACCACGAAGTAGCCACTGGCGGCCAATGCGAACTCGGTTTCCGTTTCGCCACTTTGGTGCAAGCCGCTGACTATTTGATGACTTACAAATATGTGATCAAAAACGTCGGCAAAAAATACGGTAAAAGCATCACATTCATGCCCAAACCGTTGTTTAACGACAACGGTTCCGGGATGCACGTTCACCAGTCGATTTGGAAAGACGGCCAGCCTCTGTTTGCAGGCGATCAATATGCAGGTTTCAGTCAAATGGGACTGCATTACATCGGCGGCATTCTCAAGCACGCCCCGGCACTTTTGGCAATCACCAACCCGACAACCAATTCCTACAAACGGTTAGTTCCGGGTTTTGAAGCGCCTGTAAACTTAGCTTACTCTCAAGGGAATCGATCGGCATCAGTGCGCATTCCGCTGTCGGGAACCAACCCGAAAGCTAAGCGCTTAGAATTCCGCTGTCCCGATGCTACTTCCAATCCTTATTTAGCCTTTGCAGCCATGCTGTGCGCGGGCTTAGACGGCATCAAGAATCAAATCGATCCGGGCGAACCTTTGGACGTAGATATCTACGATTTGTCTCCCGAAGAATTGAGCAAGATTCCTTCGACTCCCGGTTCCTTGGAAGGTGCTTTGGAAGCTTTGGAAAAAGACCACGCTTTCTTGACAGACACGGGCGTATTTAGCGAAGATTTCATCAAGAATTGGATTTCGTATAAACTCGACAATGAAGTCAACCCGATGCGGTTACGTCCTCACCCTTACGAGTTTGCTCTTTACTACGATTGTTAACTGTTGATAGAAAGCGCGCGAAAATCCGCTATTGATTTTGGTGTCCATTGTCCACTGTTAAAAATCAAACATGAAAAATTGATAATTCTCAATTTTTGTGGTTGATTTTCAATCAAAAAAAAGGTCGCCGTTCCAGGCGACCTTTTTTATAGTTTATGCAAACTCTCAAACCAATTCCCAATTCCCAATTCCCAATTCCCAATTCCCAATTCCCAATTCCCAATTCCCAATTCCCAATTCCCAATTCCCAATTCCCAATTCCCAATTATCAGAGATCAGAACTGCTGGATTAGCGCCCAGACTCTCCCATTACCCGATACCATTAGGGCGAGACTGCGAGTAATCGGGCCCATAGTAGCATCCGAGACATCCTCTACTGCCCATTTATTTGCTTTTTCATCGACGATAAACAAATCATCGGCGCTAGTACCTTCCTGAACTCGGTATATCTTATTCAGAATGAAACGCCGTCGCGCCTCAGCTTTTGGTATGCCCGTAACTCCATCAGGATCGATCGAGATGGCACTGCCTTCTTTTAATGTACCTTTTGAGTTGGTTAAATTGCGATCGTCGCCCCTTTGAGCAACCCGCAGGTTGTGAAGCTGTAAACAAGGTTCAGTCTCAGAGATATTCCAGACAGCAGCTACTGCCCGACTTTTTCCCAAACCGAGAACCGCCACACTCGCACTCAAAATTAGCAAAAGCTTAAAATAATTTACCATATTTATGCTTATTTGTTTGTTAAATGTAGATCTCAGTATAAAGTAGCAAGTAGCAAGTAGCAATAACCAATAAATGTCCGATATTTTTGTGATGGTGCGCAATCAAAATAACATTGCCATGACCTCAGTTGATGGCATTGCCTTCATTACTTTACTGAATCGGGACGGACGGGTATTGGCCGAGGAGACGGTTGCCTTGATGGAGGCAGATGCGGGATTTGATGACTTGGCAGCAGGACAATATACTGTAATAGTCAGACATGAAGGAGTTGAACCTCGATCGGCGATGTGGGATGTGGCGATCGGCAATGAAGATGAAGTAATTATACTAACATTTGTTTATCTAGAACCGGAACGGGTACTGCTTTGTATTATAGCTACTGTTGAAGAGAGGTTATGACCATGACAGCTAAAGTTATTCCATCACAATCAATTAAAATGTTCCGCTATCGAGTACATTTCTTGGCAAAAGACCTTTGGAAGGAAAAAAACCCAGTTGGTCGAATGAATCTGGCTTTGCAGTTAGCGGATGCCGCGAGTACGCTGGCTAGACTGGAAGTGGAGGAGGTAAGAAAATTTCAAGAAGAGTCGTCTCAGGATTTGGTTCCAGATGAGTGAGACTGAGACTTAATATATCGATTTTAGATTTTAAATTTTAGATTTGAGAATTGAAAAGTTTACAGAACTGATGAATCCACAGGCTTGTACAAAAAACTTCTACCTTGCGAGGTAATTGGTTGTCGAAAAAACTGCGTTACACTTATATAGGTATCTTTACATAACAACATAAAACGATGACAGTTGCCTATCCCCGCAAGCTTCGCAACGCAATGGGAGCACGTGAAATTTTAGACCAAGTGGTGCGCGATCGGGAAATTCACCTGATCACCCTCAACCGCTACCGCTTTAGCGAACAGCGCAGTTGCAAAGACCTCACGGACTTAATCGAACAGCTAGACGGGAACCCAGCCGAACTCGTCCGCGACCTGTCCCGGCACATTTCCGACGAAGCGCGGCACGCCATGTGGCTGACAGATTTGCTGGTAGACTTGGACCAAAATGTGGGCAAGCCGCCGGGAGTCTCCTACATCGATGAGTTTGAAAGGTTATTTGACAGCGAACAAAAAGACCCTACCAAAGACCGCGAAGATTTTGTAATTTCTTCCCTAGCGGCGATTAACGTCACCGAAAAGCGGGGATGCGAATACTTCTCAGCGCACATCCACGCCCTGAAAAAGGCTCCGCAAACCGACGAAAACGTCAAAATCCGCGAAACTATCGAAAAGATTTTTCCCGAGGAAGCTGGACACGTCCGCTGGGGCAACCGCTGGTTGGGTAAAATCGCTGCCAAAAGCCCCGCACACGCGCAGAAGGTCGATCAGGCTAAGCGCAAATATGTGGCGATCGAACAAGCTGCATTTGAATCGGGAATGGATATCATGCTGGGGGCAGAACTGCGTCGCGTCACCCGCCTGGTAGACATTGCTAACACCATGCCCATGTGGGAACGCCCGCAATATTTGATGGAACGCCTGTCTGCAACCTTGCTGGCCCCAGACCTGCAAATGACCAGAGTCGATGTGGCTCAGCGGGCTTGGAACCGCGACCCGCAGGCGTTTGTGGAGAAATTCGTGCCGATGTTCCTCAACGGTATGAAGACCATTGAGAAGAAGCCAGCGGCGACAAAGCCAAAGGCTTAAAGACTATGGATGATATCAATTCCGGCTGTGTCGGCAATGATATAGAGGACACGGCAGTGCCGTGTCCCTACGCCAGATGAATTGTAGGGACACGGCACTGCCGTGTCCTGACTTCGGGTGATATTAATTTCGTAGTGAAGCTAGGCGGAGCCTCTGGACATCGGTTCCCAGGCAGAGCCTCGGAACAAGTTACTCTAGACGGAGTTTTAAGATTTAAAATTTACAATCTCGAGAACATAGCAAGTAAACTGAGTTATTGAAATAGTTTTCGGTCTAAATATAATCATGACTACTAGCGAGCCGAACCCACAAACAGTTTCCACAGAAAGCGTCTTAAGTGAAAGCGCGATCGCCGATGCCCAGGTCGAAAAAGCCACAGCCGTCACCTATGCAGAAGAAATTGAAACTGTGATTGCCAGCATGGCTGTAGACCAAAAAGTGATGGTCGGTCAAAATGAAGCTGGCGGACATCTGTGGAAATTTAAATATGGCAGTGTCGAAGTGTTCGTGCAACTTTCGGGCGAAACCGAAGATGACACTTTGACTGTTTGGGCTTTTGTACTTCAGTTGCCGGCGAAGAATGAAGCTCAATTAATGCGGAAACTTCTAGAAATGAATTGGCTCTCTACTTTGGAGTCTCACTTTGCAATTGTTGACTCTCAAGTTGCGGTAATATCGACTCGGACGATCGCCGAAATCTCCACCGGAGAAATTTCTCGGGTAATTACTATTGTCGCCACGATCGCCGATGACAACGACGACGTGCTGCAAGCAGAATTCGGTCAGTAGTTATTAGTTAACAAGTTAACAGTTAACAGTCAACCCTTTAAATCGAAGCGAACGACTCCGCTCAGGGCACCGCAGTTAACAGTTAACTGTTAACTAATATGCAGGCCCAGCCAGCCAAGAAATAGCGATTCCCAGCCCCAAACCGACAAGCACTTGAAAAGGAGTGTGTCCCAGCAACTCTTTGAGACGAGCTTCGTTAAGATTGTGATCTGCCTCAAAAAATTCATCAACAATTTGGTTGAGGATGCGAGCTTGCTTGCCTGCTGCTTGGCGGACACCAGCAGCGTCGTACATCACAATAATCGCAAAAATCGTCGCGATCGCAAACTCTGGACTTTCCCATCCCATCGTTTGTCCTACCCCACCAGCCAAAGCGCCCACAAAAGACGAGTGAGCGCTGGGCATTCCCCCCGTTGTTACCAAATACCGCAGATTAAACTTGCGATTTTTGACCAACTCGATCGGCAACTTCACGATCTGAGCCACCAAACAAGCAAGCAAAGCAACTACCAGTACATGATTATTTAAAATGCCGCTGCAAATTTCCTGCATAGTGTTTGATATTTCTAGTTACTGCGGCTGGTAATATAATCGGCAATTCCTAGCAGCGGTAGAGCTTTGCTCCCAAACGCTGCCAGTTGAGACTTAGCATCAGCAACAAGCTGCCAAGCTTGCCGCCTAGACTCATCAATTCCCCACAAACTAGGATAAGTTACTTTCCCGGCTATAACATCTTTGCCAGCAGTTTTGCCCAATTCTTCTTGAGTAGCCGTAATATCCAGAATGTCATCAATTATCTGGAAAGCCAGCCCAATATTTTGGGCGAAACGAGACAGCCGCTGCAAATCCACAGCCGAAGCCCCACCCAAAATTCCCCCGCAAACTACGCAAGCCTCTAACAGCGCGCCGGTTTTGTGAGCGTGAATGTAATTCAAAGTTTCTAGAGAAACATCTGTCTTTCCTTCCGATTCCAAGTCAACCACCTGACCGCCTACAAGTCCAGCAGCACCCGATGCCCGCGCTAAATGGGCGATCGTCTGCAACACCTGCTGGGGGGGTACGTTCTCAGTTTTAGAGGCGATAAATTCAAAGGCATAGGTCAACAAACCATCGCCGGCCAAAATAGCGATATCTTCGCCGTAGACTTTGTGGTTAGTCAGTTTGCCGCGCCGATAGTCGTCATTATCCATTGCCGGCAAATCGTCGTGGATCAGCGACATCGTGTGGATCATTTCCAAAGCGCAAGCTGTGGGCATTGCCATTTCGGCAGTACCGCCGGCGAGTTCGCAGGCTGCTATACACAGGATCGGACGCAGCCGTTTGCCCCCTGCTAGCAGCGAGTAGCGCATGGCTTCGTAAATTTTTTCTGGGTAGATGACCGGTAACGCACCGTCGAGAGCTACCTCGATCGCCTTCTTTTGCTCGACTAGATAAGTAGATAAGTCGAAAGCGGATTCCGGTTGGGACGAATCCATTTCTATTGCCAATACCATCCCTTGCTCTCTTGTACTGAATAGTTATGTGGGATATTGTCAGCCCTTCGGGTCGGATTGTGCCGACTTTTACGGCGATAGTTGCTCGAACTTTGAGCATCAATTAATCATTCTACGGGTCTTGTTGCACAGAAAATCTTTGAGTTTTGATAACTTTGTCAAATTACCCATCAATCTAAAATCTACAGTCTACGATCGGCTGATTTGTCTGGCGACTTCCAAAAACCGCTGAACCGCAGCCGTTGGAGCGATGCGCCAAATTAGGGCGATCGCCACAATGCAGGTTGATTCTGGCAGCGCTTTGTAAACAACACCGCAGCGCTGGAAATTTTGCATCGATGCGGGGACGATCGCCACACCCATCTCGGCGGCGACTAGACTGACAATAGTCTGCATTTGAAGCGCTTCTTGAGCCGCGATCGGGCTAAAGCCTGCTTCCTGACAAAGACTGACGATCGGATCGTACAACCCCGGAGCGAGGGAGCGCGGAAACAGGATAAACGGTTCCGTGGAAAGTTCGCGCAATTCCACCTGCGCGCGATCGGCCAAATGGTGCGTTTCTGGCAGTGCCACGATCAGCGGTTCCCGAAACACGATTTCTGAATTTATCCCATCTTCCTCAACCGGAGGGCGCACGAAGCCGATATCAATTTGCCCGAACCGCAGCCGCTGCAACTGTTCATTGGTTGTCAATTCGTGCAATTCGAGCTTTACCGCAGGATGCAGAGTGCGAAACTGCTGCAAAATGGCTGGCACTACATTATGAGCGGCCGAGCTCACAAAGCCGATCGTCAGTTGGCCGAGTTCGCCCCGGCTTGTCTGCTGTGCGAGTTGAATAGCTCGATCGACTTGCTGCATAATTTTTTGCGACTCCTCAAAAAAAACCTGTCCCGCTTCCGTGAGCACAACCGTTCGTTTGGTGCGGCGAAACAATTGAAAGCCCAACTGGGTTTCTAACTGCTGGATTTGTTGGCTTAGCGGAGGTTGGGCCATATGCAGTTTTTCTGCTGCACGAGTGAAATTCAACTCTTCTGCAACCGCAATGAAATAACGCAAATGTCGCAGTTCCATAATTTACCATTTATTAATACTTTAAAAGTATAAGTTGCTACTTCAATAGATATTGGACATTTAGGCTGGCATTTAATACAGTAATTAATAGGCGAAATCGATAATTAAACAATGGCTAACTTGGACATCAAAATTAGAGAAGCAGAGTTTGCAGATTTAGAATTAATTCTGGCTTTTATTGCACAAAAATCAGAATTTGATGGAGTCCCACATCTTTTAGAAGCAACAGCAGACAAATTGAAGAAAACACTATTTTGCGATTCTACCGTTGTGCGGGTTTTGTTCGCGGAAGTTGCCGAAAAAGCGGTAGGATTTGCCATGTTTTATGTTTCCTATTCAAGCCTTTTGGCGCAGCCCTGTCTTTGGCTTGACGATTTATTTGTGCAAGCTCCTATGCGCGGCATGGGAGTCGGTACGGCTTTGTTGAAACATTTGGCGCAAATTGCCGAGTCCAAAAATTGCGGGCGGATTGAATGGACTGTTAATACTGGGAATGCACCGGGAATTTCGTTTTATCAAAAGCAGGGTGCGCGAATTTTGGAAAATATTAGGGTTTGCCGTATGGATGGAAGTGCGATCGCCCAACTTGCTAGCCAATAATTCGATCGCCAGGAGTGAAGAAAGATTTTTTTTACCGCAGAGAACACAGAGAACGCAGAGAGAAGAAGGGTTTAGAGTAGTTATGATGGCACAAGATTCTTGGAATACGGCTCTTTACGAACAGCAGCACGCTTTTGTTTGGCAATATGGCGAATCGCTTTTGGAATTACTTGCTCCGAAGGCTGGAGAACGGATTCTCGATTTGGGCTGCGGTACGGGACAGTTAACTGATAAAATTGCTCAAAGTGGTGCTTTTGTGCAGGGAATTGATTCATCTTTGTCGATGATTTCCACGGCTAAAGTAAACTATCCTCACATTAACTTTGCCGCAGCAGATGCTCGCGATTTTCAAGTAGAAGAGCCGCTAGATGCTGTATTTTCTAATGCTGTTTTGCATTGGATTAGGTCGCCGGAGGCTGCGATCGATTGTGTGGAAAAAGCGCTGAAGCCGGGAGGGCGTTTTGTGGCTGAGTTTGGCGGTAAAGGGAACGTGGGGGCGATCGTCCGGGCGCTTTTGAGCGTTTTGTCGGAAATTGGCTGCCAGGAGCCTGAATCGCTTAATCCTTGGTATTTTCCGAGTATCGGCGAGTATGCTGGGCTTTTGGAAAAGCAGGGTTTTGAGGTGGGTTATGCGGTTTTGTTCGATCGACCAACTCTCCTATTCGGCGGCAGCGCGGGTATGGCAAACTGGATTAAAATGTTTGGTAGCGGGTTTTTGTCTGGGTTGTCGGATGATGTGCAGCGCCAAGTAATTCGTATAGTAGAAGAACGTTTGCGATCGGCACTTTATCGCGATGGTAATTGGAGCGCAGATTATCGCCGAATTCGGATTGTTGCTGTCAAAAAATCCGATTAACAATTTGAAGGAGCCCGCGCGATCGCGCCCAAGAGTGTCAAAATGAGTAGTCTGAGTAAGTTTCACAGAACGGAAGTGCTGGAATACAAGATAACACTCTACCAGAAAATTGGGGTTAGAGCCTCCCCACTTTAAAGCGAACGGCTACGCTCAGTACATCGCCTTAAGCGGGGGAGTTTCTCCATATTTCTGGAGAGAATACAAAATTCCTATGATAGATATGTTATCACAGGAACAGGAGGAAATTAAGATGCTCGTTCTCGAATTCAAGGCTTACGCAAAACCAGATCAATTCCAGGCAGTCGATGAAGCGATTAGAATTTGTCAATTCATCCGCAACAAATCGATCCGCGTCTGGATGGATGGTGGTGCTAAATCATGGTTCGAGCTTTCCAAATACTGTGCAATTTGGGCGTCTGAATTTGACTTTGCGAACAAGTTAGGCGCGATGGCACGACAAGCTAGTGCAGAAAGAGCATGGGCTAGTATTTCCCGTTTTTACGATAATATTAAAAAAGGTATCAAAGGTAAAAGAGCTGGATTTCCTAAATTCCAGAAAGACTGTCGTTCGGTTGAGTACAAAACTAATTCTTGGAAGCTTGCGGAAGATAGAAAATCAATCACCTTTACCGACAAGTGTGGGATTGGTAGACTGAAGTTAAAAGGGACTCGCGATCTGAATTTCTATCAACCAGACCAAATTAAACGAGTGAGATTGGTTAAACGAGCAGATGGATATTACGTCCAACTCTGCATTCAAGTAGACCGACTAGAAACCACTCCAATGACAGGTAAAACAATTGGATTAGATGTAGGACTAAAAGAGTTTTACACCGATTCAAATGGTGAAATCGCTCCTAACCCTAGATTTCTGCGTAGAGGTGAAGCACGATTGAAACGCGCTCAACTTCTTGTAAGTCGGAAGGTCAAAGGTGGGTTAAATCGCCGCAAAGCCAGAGTGATTTTAGGTAAGCGACATCTCAAAATAAGTAGACAGCGTAAAGACCATGCTATCAAATTGGCAAGGTGCGTAATCACATCAAACGATGTAGTAGTTTATGAAGACTTGAGAGTGTCTAACCTGGTAAAAAATCATTGTCTGGCCAAGTCAATCAGCGATGCTTCTTGGTATCAGTTCAGAGTGTTCTTAGAATACTTTGGGAAAGTGTTTGGTCGGATTACCATTGCGGTAAATCCTGCATACACCAGTCAAGAATGCAGTAATTGTGGGGAAGTTGTTAAAAAATCTCTATCCACTCGCACCCACATTTGTCAGTGTGGATGTGAAATGGACAGGGATCGTAATGCTGCAATTAATATCCTCAATCGTGGGATAGGTACGACGGGGCACGTCGGAACTTCTGTACTCGATACAGTAAACGCTTAGGGAGATTGGATCTCTGGATCAGGTGCAGCAATGTTCTTGATTTAAGTCCGATCGCTGAACTAAGAATCCTCACGCTCATCTGAGCCCAAGAGTGTCAAACTTGGAGAAGGCCGCGAATTTCGCGGTTTTAGCTTGTGGACTGTTAGTATGGCAGACTCGCCCGCCGCTTACGGTTGCCATCCCTTTTGTCAATTGCCAATTGTGCCAAAGGCATCAGCGCGTGAATTATTGACCGAAACTCAAGTCAATCTTTGCGCCAGCACACAGTCTTTCCGAGATTCAGACACCAACGGTTTTAAAGAGGACACTTTAGCTGCATGCAGGGAAATTTGAGTGAAATTGACATCCGCAGCATCCTGCAATTGATTGAGTTAGGTCAGCGAACCGGAGAACTGTTCGTAGAGGCCTATGGCTCCACCGGCAGCACGGGTACTCAACCTACCCAGCGCTCCCTTGCAGGACAATCCTGGTATGTCTTCTGCTTCAACGGTCAGATTATTTACGCTACCCAGAGTGCGGGCAGTTTGTTTCGCTTGCGCGACTACCTGCGCCGCTACAAAGCAGATACTGCCCTCGACAAAATCCAAGTTCCCTATATGGCATCTACCAATGCCCCAGAATACGGCTATCTGTGGGCCCTGCTAGAAAACCACATCCTCACCCCAGCCCAAGGGCGGAACATCATCCACAGCATGATCCACGAAACCCTGTTTGACTTGCTCAGCCTCCATCAGGGTTCATTCACTTTTGAAATGGGGTCAGCATTGGCTCCTCAACTAACCAGCTTAGAGATTAGCTCGCTGCTGGAGAAGATTATCAAACAGGTGCAGCAGTGGAAGCAGTTTCACCCTCACATTCAGTCGCCCAACCAATGCCCGGTAATTTCGGATCCCGCCGAGCTGCGAGTCGCGCTCCCGGTCCATACTTTTAATACTCTCAGACGCTGGGCCGACGGCCGCACCTCTATCCGCCAAATGGCGCGCTACCTCAACCGAGACGTGCTGACTGTCGCTAAGGCGATTTACCCCTTCGTGCAGCAGGGATTAGTGCAAGTATTTTACGAGCCCTCTGTTGCTGTGGCGAACCACAAAAAAGAATGGTCGTCTCCAGAAACCAAGGTTAAGAGAGTTGTCTGCATTGACGATGACAATGTTATTCGCAAAACAGTCGAGTCAATCTTAAACGAACACGGTTACGAAGCTACTGGCATCAGCAGCCCCCTCGAAGCCCTGAGTATGGTTTTTCCACTCAAACCAGATTTAATTCTGTGCGACATCGCCATGCCCGAACTCGACGGCTATGAAATTTGCGCGATGCTGCGCAATTCTACCGCTTTCCGGCACACGCCGATCGTCATGCTCACGGGCATCGACGGATTTATCGATCGGGTTCAAGCCCGCATGGCGGGAGCTACTGACTATTTCACCAAACCTTTTGGCGAAAGCGAGTTATTAATGCTGGTAGAAAAATATGTGGGCCCGGGCTATCAAGAGGGTCAATAATCTCTCGGAAAGATGATTGGGCAGCTCCCTAGAAGACGAATTAGAATCAACACAAATTCCGCACCGATGGGATTATTGGAGCTTTTTTGTACCTGTTCGATTCGATATTGTCTATCCTGTAATAAAATAAAGTCATATTAGTGAAAAAAGCAAACAGCAAGGTTAAACTGTATGGAAAAATCGGCGATCGGGCTGTTGGGGTAGTATCACCTAACTGTACATCCGCAAATTGTTCAAATTGCGGTCATTGAGTGAAAAAAGCCTCAGCATTCTTAATCTCAATCAAATCCCGCAGCATCGTTAGGGGTAATGAAAATATAGCATTTGTTGAAAAAATGAGGTGCACAAAATTCCCTGAATATCCGGGCTTTCAAGCCTTATTGCATAGCTCATTTATCTAAGAAATGCTATAGATAAGGGTAGTTAACAGTCAATCATCATTGAGTTTTTTGGATGAGAGTGTCAACAGCGAACAATCAACAATTATTTCGCTCATGCAGCCGAAATTGAGATCGTTCATGCCTCAACTGCTAATTTCAAAGTTATCGGGTTACAAACGCGGCAATTAATATTTTAAACAAAGGCAGGGAAATTATAGGAAGAGAATGGCAAAACAGTACCTGCGGGAAAAAGGAATCTGCCTCGCACTCTCCAGAAAGCACGGGGAAAAAACCGCCTCTACTGTCAAAAGGAAACTAGAAGCAAGAATTGGATGGATGTGAACCGCTTCCCCAGAATCGCCGCGCTGTTCGGCTCTAACTGTGTCAAGGTTCCAAATTAATTGTGAGTAGTGGATTTTAGTTAATTTGTCAGCAAAGGAAGGGCTAATTATCGATCGAGCGTGAATTGCGGGCCGAGCAGATTTATTGCCTGTTCCCGCGGCCGCAGTCGCGCCATTGAGCCCTTGGCTGTGTCAAGCTTGGCTGTGTCAAGTTTCGATCGAGATCTTGGCAGGAAACGTCAACAATTTGCTAGAAATGCAGGTGTCAGAATTATGATGAGCGGCAGCCCAGACTTTATATTACCAGGACAAGGTGTAGATCATGCTCCTGAATTCCAAGAACTAGAAACTCCCGAAGGCGAGCTGCACCTGCGGTTCTACGTTCCTTCGGGGAACGAGTTCGCACTGCCGGCCACAGGGATTAGAGAGGTGCTATCCCCCTCCCCAGACCGGATGACACCCATCCCCAACGTTTCGTCCCTGCTTTTAGGTACGCTAAACATGAGAGGACGAGTGATTTGGGTAGCAGACCTCGGCCAATTTCTGGGAGACCAAACACCTCTGAACACCGATAGACCCGAAATCCCGATCGTAGCCGTGGAAGACCAAGATACGATTTTAGGGCTGGCAGTCGATCGAATTGTGGGGATGGACTGGCTCGACGTAGAGCAACTGCACTCTCAGAACAATGCACCAGACGGCATGATTCCATTTCTGAGGGGAGAATGGATGTTAGGTGCACAAACTCAGAAAGTGCTCCGACTGCTAGATCAAGTGAAAATTCTGCGCTCTGCGCGGTGGGCAGCGTGAAATCGATTTTAGATTTGCGATTTGCGATTTTCGGTAGGGGTCTAACCATCAACAGTCACACGACTTGAGGCGCGCATCTAAACATTCAAGATAAAAATCAAAAATCAAAAATCTAAAGTCTAAAATCAAAAGAGGGCGGCAAATGACAACAAGTACCAACTTTCAGCAGGACTACCAACGGGCAGAAGCGGCCTACATGGATGGCAACTATTCAGAAGCCGCGGCCCTAGTTTATCAATTAGTAGAAGATTTTCCCGAAGACCCCAGCGCTCGCCTGCTGTGCGGACACATATACTGCTACGGACTGCAACAGTACGAGGTGGCGCGCGAACAGTACACGGTGGTGCTGGGCTTGAGTGACGACCAGAGTTTGGTCGAACACGCTCACAACGGAATTACCTACACAGACCAATTTTTATCCGGAGAACTGCACACGGAAAATATCCAGGCTTTGTCGGCTGAAACTGAATTGGAATTCTACCCGGAGTTATCTCTCGATGAAGGGTTAGAAGACCCGGATGTGGGACTTTTCCAAGGAAATTCCAGATCCGGGTCCAATGTCGGTCAATCGCCAGACGGCGAAGAAAACGAGGACTTGGCAGACTTGGGCATGAGCGGCTATCCGTGGGAACCAGAAGACCAAGCCCGCGCGGCGGGTTCGACCGCAGATTTAGCCTCTGATTCTAACCCCTTTGCTAGCGAGAGCGGCGCGCTCGCAGCTTATGCTGATGCGTCTGAACCGCTAGACATGGACGAGTTTGCAGACTCGGACTTTGGAGACTTTGGAGACTTTGGAGACCCTTTCGCCTCAGATGAAGGAGGACTTAATGCTGCTGATTTGTCACGCAGCAAAGTTTCTGGGAAAAAAGCACCTGACTCAGCAGATTTGTTTTCAGAAGCTCCAACTCAGATGCTCAACGGTCAAAGTTTTGCCGAAGCCGAAATTGGGAATTCCTTCGACTCGAACGAACTCGGCGCCCGTACCGGGCCATCCGACAATTTTGGCGAACCTTTTGCGCCCCTGGATTTGCCAGACGAACTCGACATGAACGACGACTTCGATTACCAAGCCCCGCCCCAGATGGGAGCGGGGAGCGGCCAGAACGCACCCCCGGCAGAAGACGCAGACCCCTTTGCCGAGCCGGTGTCCTCATCGGGTTTCGGGTCTTCTCGATCTAAAAACCAGCCGCCGAATACCAACTCGGAATACTCGTCAAACTATTCGCTAGCGGAAGACGAAACGCTGCTGATGGGAGGTGCTGTCCCCAATTCTCACTCGTCGAGGTCGAGCCGGGGACAATTTAATTCGGTCGATCGATCCTCCCCCAATAGCAACGGTTACGGTGACTCCGAACCGGCTTTTGACTCTATAGACAGCTTCGAGCTAGACTCTTTTGATGACGACTCTTTCAGCGATGATTTCTCTCTCGACGACAACGAGCAAGCGACAGCTTTTGGAGCGTCCGATAACAGCAGCAGCGGCTGGTCGTCAAAAACTGGGAACAATCAAGAACACAGCGACTTTTTAGACGAATTTGATGAGTTTGACGACTTGGGCAATTTGCCGGACTTTGATATTTCAGAAGATGCCAACAGTTCGATCCTGACTAGAGGCAACACCAATTTCGGCAACTCGACCAGCGGCATGATGGGCACGACTGGCAGCAGCCTCGATTTTGACAACAGCGACGGCTCGGCAATTCGGGATGATGAGATATTTAGCATTTCCGGCCCGGCTGATGCGTCGGTGCCGACTTTTGCTTCGACAGAAACAGAAGCGCTCGATACCTCGGTAACAGTAGAACAGGGGGGACTGGCTTTCTTGGAAAATGCCCCTTTGTTTACAAAACAGTTGTACACGGCGATCGGGGCTGGGCTGGTTTCTCTGGTAGCTGTGGCTTTCGTTACCAACATCGCCTCTTATCAAGCTCTGCGGGAAGACAAACCGGAGGCGATCGTTTACCTGCGCCAAACAGGCTGGGTAATGACCGCAGCAGCGGGTGTTACGAGCTTTTTAACTTCTTGGGGCATCGGCCAACTGATCGCCAAGCAGGTGCGGAAGTCCTCGGACAATTTGCAAGCTCAGTTCGATGCGGTATCTCAAGGAACTCTGGACGCTCGCGCCACGATTTACTCGGAAGATGAATTTGGCAAAATGGCTGCTAAATTCAACCACATGGCGAAGGTGATTCAAACCACGATTAGCGATACCAGGCGCAAGTCTGACGAGCAGGAACAGGCAAAAGAAGACTTGCAGCGTCAAGTGATTCGCTTGCTAGATGACGTGGAAGGAGCGGCTCGGGGTGACTTGACTGTGACTGCGGAAGTGACGGCAGACGTTTTGGGCGCTGTTGCTGACTCGTTTAACTTGACAATTCAAAACCTGCGCGAAATTGTCCACCAGGTGAAGCAGGCGGCGAGGGAGGTCAGCAAAGGCGCTACGGATAGTGCCAAGTTTGCGGGCGATTTGTCTTCTGACGCGCTGCGGCAGGCTGAGGAACTGGCGGCAACCCTGAATTCGGTGCAAGTGCTCACAGATGCGATTCAGCGGGTCGCAGAGAGCGCTAGAGAGGCGGAAGAAGTGGCTCGGGGTGCGGCGGCAACGGCTCTGAAAGGGGGCGAGGCTGTGGAGCGGACGGTGGCTGGGATTTTGGAAATTCGGGAAACTGTTGCAGAAACTACGCGAAAAGTCAAGCGGTTGGCGGAAGCTTCTCAAGAAATTTCTAAGATTGTGGCTCTGATTGCGACGATCGCCTCGCGGACGAATTTGTTGGCCCTGAACGCCAGTATTGAGGCGGCGAGAGCTGGGGAAGCGGGCCGGGGTTTTGCGATCGTGGCGGATGAGGTTCGACAATTGGCAGATCGATCGGCGAAATCTTTGAAAGAAATCGAACAGATCGTGATGCAAATTCAAAGTGAAACCGGCGCGGTAATGACGGCGATGGAAGAGGGTACACAGCAGGTAATTGAGGGTACAAGATTGGCAGAACAAGCGAAGCGATCGCTTGAAGATATCATTCAAGTTACTAATCGAATTGACGTGCTAGTGCGATCGATTACAGCCGACACTGTGGAGCAGAACGAAACAGCTCGTTCCGTCGCCTCGGTGATGCAGGCCGTGGAATTAACTGCTCAGGAAACGTCCCAAGAAGCGCAGCGAGTTTCCGGTGCTTTGCAAAATTTGGTAGGTGTTGCTCGCGACCTTTTGACATCGGTGGAAAGATTCCGAGTAGAAACAGCAGAAAGACAATAATTGATTGTTTAATGCTTTTTTTACTTGATGATTTACAAGCACGTTAGTGTGGCAATGATGGCAGACAAAAAGCAACCTCGCAGTCTTAAAACGACTGCGGGGCTGCCAATCCAGCACCTAAAAAAACTAGGAGTTGTACAGATGGACGATAACATAGTAGAGGTAATTCCTGGCATATTTGGCGAGATTCAGCCGACGGGCTGTATTATCTCTACTCTCTCAAAAAATAGTAGGGGCTATGCCAACAAAAGACTTAAGATTGACGGTGAATGGAAGACGCTTACAGTTCACCGTTTAGTATTGGAAAATAGCTTGGGTCGTTCGATTAGACCAGAATACTTTTGTTGCCATAGTTGCGATGTTCGCAACTGCATTAATCCTAATCATTTATGGGAAGGTTCTCGACTAGAAAATTCTCAAGATAGGTTTAGGAAAGGACGAATTAAAGATGTAGGAAGCACATCTGCACCTCAACCTCAAAAAGAACTGCGAGGCATAGAAATAATTCCCGGAATTAGGGCCGAAATACAGCCGAACGGCTGCATGATTTGCACCTTGGCTAAAAGAAGTGATGGTTACTCGGTTAAAACTATCAAAATTAACGGAAAAAATCAAAGTTTTTATCCCCATAGATTGGTACTGGAACATAAACTGGGACGACCTGTAAAAGTGGGTTATTTTGCGTGTCACAGTTGCGACGATCGCGGTTGTGTCAATCCTGACCATTTGTGGGAAGGAACTCCCGCCGATAACTCGCGCGATGCTATAGAAAAAAACCGCTTTCCTTTCGTTCCCGGCAAGATAGGCCCTAACCGCAAGCTAAAACCCGAACAGGTGCTGCAGATTCGCTATCTTTTAGGTGAGGGGATATCGAAAAGAGAAATAGCTAGGACATTTGCCATATCTCGCAGTCAGATTATTCTCTTGGCAAGGGGACAGATTTACAAGGACATTCTCTAAGACTCCTAAAATAGACAAAATACAATAACGATTAAAATCAGGAATAAAAATATGCTGCCGGAGCAACAACAGAGGATCATGGGCTACTTTATTGAGGAGGCAAAAGACCACCTCAATACGATCGAGCAAGGCTTGCTGAATCTGCAAAGCACGATCGAAGACCCAGAACTGGTCAACGAAGTATTTAGGGCAGCTCACTCTGTCAAAGGAGGAGCCGCAATGCTGGGGCTGACCAGCATTCAGCAAACAGCTCACCGACTAGAAGATAGTTTTAAAGTTTTAAAAGAGTGCAGCGTTAAAGTAGACCAACAGCTAGAGTCGCTGTTTTTGCGAATTTTTGACACGTTGCAAGGGCTGTTAGAGCAACTGTCGGGGCCTTTTGGGCTGACAGAGGAATTGGGAGAACAGATGGTTCGAGAATTAGAACCTGTTTTTACAGAACTCAACGGACACTTGGGGGGACTTGTCGGACACTCTGGACACGATGGAGATGAGAGTGGCCCGCTGCCGATACCCCAACAAGTTCTGACAGGGATGGAAGTTGGGGCTTTTAGCTCATCAAGCAGTTTTGCGGACTCGGGGTCAGTTTACGCACTTGATGCCAGAGATACAGAAGAAAGCGCGCTCCACCTGGTATTTGACTCGGACGTGCCGGCGAGGATGCGGGAAATGCTGCAAGAGTTCAAACAGCCCGAGGGGCCAGCTAGCCGGCGGCAGCTTAAGAACATTTGTCGGAATTTGGCTTTGGCGGGAGAGGAATTTGAACTGCCTCGCTGGATAGAATTGATCCAAATTGTAGAAAAAGCGATCGCCAACCCAGAAAATACCTACCGCACGTTAGCGCCAACCGCGATCAAAGAAATCAAAAAAGCGCAAGAACAGGTACTTGCCGATCGAGAACGGTCGATCGAACCAAGCGATAAACTGCTGGCACTGCTACCGGAGGTTCTGGTTCCTGAAACGGATTTTGAAGATTTGCTCGCCTTCGCTCAACCGAGTACGTCGGGGGCAAATTTTGGCGTTGACGATTCGGGCTGGGATCTGGGGGAGTCGGGGGATTCGGGCGATGGCTCGAACAAGTTGCTGCCGACTATTTCGGGGCTGAGCATAGATGAGCTGTTCGACCAACTCGACGGTGGCGAGAGCGATGATTACAGTGGCGGTCGATCGCCCCAGTTCGACGATTCCCCGGGGTTCGGAGAATCGGATATGGAGATCGGTTCTTTTAGAAGCTCGACCCGCACCGGCCCAGAAGTGGGCGCTGCTGAACTAAACACTTTAGCTGACTTGTTTGACGGCGAGTCCCCGGATCTCGACGGCGCTTGGGAAGAAGAAGAAGACCTCGACTACGTGCAGTCTTCTGGGATGTCGGCCCGCAGGCTAGAGTCAGACGATGACAATTCCGGCGATTTTACTGATTTGCTGTTTGACGAATACGCTGTGGAAAATTCGGAAACGAATGCGGGGCATCCGATCGAGGATCTCACGAGTTTGTTTGGAGACGATTTGCTGTTTGGAGGCGAGCCAGAGGGTTCGGCGGTGGCGGCCGATCGGGAAGATGCAGGTTTGAGGCAGTCGCCAACTCGCTCTCGGCTTGAAACGGGTAACAGCAGCGGTTTGGGGCGAGAGGGCACGGCGGTCGGCAAGGGGAGTCGGCAAGCTGAGGAAGATGCCCTCGGTACGCTGTTGGACTCCGTGGCGGCCCAAACTTCTGCTGTTGATGCCGATAATTCTGATTTGGATGACTTGTTCGGTGGTTTAGGCTTATCTGAGACAGGGGATGTACCGTCATCGAAGGATTATTCTCTCAACCTTGATGATGCTACAGGCGCATCGAATTCGACGGCGACAGGCGGCAGTAATGATTCACCAGATGCCGAAATAGATGATTTCGAGTTGCTGGGCGAGCTTGACGAGGACTCGGATTTGAGCGAGTTGTTGAGCATTACTTCTGGTTTCCTGTCTTCAGAAGGCTCTGGTGCCCGAAGCGGGGGCGATCGATATTTAGATCGCAGCGCACAAAACGAAGAAATTGACAGCGTTCTTAACATGACATCAAATTCTGATTTAGATATCTCTGCGGATGGAAACTGGCTGGAAGATGCTTTCGGGCCGGAAGACGAGTCTGTGCAATCGGCCAACCTGGAGTTGGAGGATACGGATTTAGATGCCCTGTTTGGGGAAATCGGCTCGGGCCCGATTTCTGAGGATGAGGAGAATGTGCCCGATCGCTCTTTCGGCACTCCTACTTCTCAAGAGGCCGCGGATTTGGCTGAGCTGTTCGTTTCTGTACCTACGGGTACGGAGTATAGCGAGGAAGATTCGGACCAACTCAATGCGGACTGGCTGAATTTAGATGGCGATTCAGAATTGCCGAGTGCGGACATGGAAACCGAGGAGGGCGACTTGGCTAGTTTGTTCAAGGATGAGGCGGCGACTATTTCCAACTCAGGGCTGACAGATTTGGTAGCCGTTCAACTTGGGGCAGCCTCGAGCAGTCCTGAGTCGGAAATTTCAAGTTTCGAGTCTGATGACGGCGCTTTCGATTTGTTGGAGGATATGTTTGGCGAAGGGCTGGTGTCGCCGGATGCTGTGGCGGCTCTAGGAACTGAGGAACTTGCTGCTCTCTTAGCCCTTTCGAGAGAGGATCGACCTCAAACAGAAGCCGCGGTCGAGTCCGACGGCGAGGATGATTTGTTTGATGCCCTGGAAACGGATTTTGCCACTGGGGATTTAGAGGCGCTCTCAGCAGAATCTGAGGGCGGCGATCTGTTTGACGGCGATGCTGAAATGCTTGCAGCTCTGGAAACCGGGGCGACTCTCAACAGCGAAGAGCTCGAAGGTTTTGATGATTTGTTGGATTCGATCGATGCTGGCTCTCTGGTGACTTCGGAACTGACGACGGGTTTTTGGGACGCTGACGAACAGCAGGAGCCGGTCAATTCCTCGGAGTTGGATGATGGGTCGCTGGCGGACTTTTTTGGTAGTGCAGAAGCAGACGCCCAGGATGCCGAAAGCAATTTTGACGATTTAGAAGCGCTGTTGATTGCAGGGGGCGCTGGCGCAGCCATAGCAGCCTCGGTTGGGAAAAATTTGAGTCCGGTAACTACAGAGGTTTTCTCCGATCTCGAAGACCTGCTCAGCGAGAGCGCAACGATGCCGGAAATTCCCGCATCGGCGACAGCGGCGCGTAAAGCTCCGATCGCGGATAACGATGAGAGCGAAGACGAATTTGGCGATTTGGAAAAACTGCTGGAAGATTCCAAGGACGGCGGCCGCTCTGCGGGCGAATCGAATATCGGGGCGTCGGCGATTAATAGATCCAGGCGGAATGCCCGCGCGGGCGGGTTCGGCGACCAGACAATGCGCGTGCCGGTCAAGCAACTGGACAACCTCAGCAATTTGATGGGGGAATTGGTAGTCAACCGCAACAGTTTGGAACAAGACCAAGAACGGATGCGGCAGTTCTTGGACAATTTGTTACACCAAGTGACGCTGTTAAGCGACGTGAGCCAGCGGACTCAGGATTTCTACGAGCGGAGTCTTTTGGAGATTGCTTTGCTAGCAAACCGTCAGGGACATCGATCGGCATGGCGCTCTGAGGAGTCGTCCCACCAACGCGAAAGCGCTTGGAGACCGGAAGAAATGGACAGGTTTACGCCTTTCCACAGTTTGGCTCAAGAGATTATCGAGCTGATCGTGCGGGTGCGGGAGTCGGCTGCTGACATTGAGTTTTTGGTGGATGAGGCGGATCAGGTGACTCGCCAACTGCGCCAAGTCACGACTCAACTGCAAGAAGGTTTGACTCGCGCCCGGATGAAGCCGTTTGCGGAGACGACCGATCGGCTGTTCCGCGCTGTGCGGGAAATTGCGATCAAGTGCGGGAAGCAGGCTCAGTTGCAGGTTGAGGGTAAGGATATTTTGATCGACAAGATGATTGTGGATCAACTTTATGACCCGATGACTCACTTGGTGAACAACGCGATTACTCACGGGATCGAACCGCCGGAGGTGCGTCAGGCGGCCGGGAAGTCTCCGGTGGGTAGAATTACGATTCGGGCTTTCCACCAAGGGAATCAAACGGTGATTTCGGTTTCTGACGATGGGGCGGGAATTGACCCGCAAAAGGTGAAGGCGAAGGCGATCAAGCAGGGTTTGCTAACGGCGTCTCAGGCTCAGCGGATGTCTCGCAGCGAAGTTTACGATTTGCTGTTTATGCCCGGTTTCAGCACTCAGGAGCAGGCGACGGAGTACGCCGGCCGGGGGGTCGGTATGGATGTGGTGCGGACTTCCTTGCAGGAGATTCGCGGGACTGTGGGCATTGATTCGACGATCGGCAAAGGTACTGTATTTACCATCCGTTTACCTCTGGTATTGAGTATTTCTAAGGCTCTGACTTGCATTAGCGATCGAGCTCGGATTGCTTTCCCGATGGACGGCGTGGAGGACATGATCGACGTGCCACGGGATCAGGTGACGACGGGGGTAGACGGTTTGCCTTGCATTGAGTGGCGCGGTTCCATTTTGCCGTTCCGGCCGCTGCGCGATTTGCTCGCTTACAACCGCCATCTCGGCCGGGGGAGCGTTTACGGGTTTAATACCGACGATGATATGATTTCGGTGATCGTGTTGCGATCGGGCGGTAATTTCTTGGCGGTGCAGGTGGATCAGGTTTCGACGGAACAGGAAATCGTGATCAAGCAGTTGGAAGGGCCGGTGCCGAAGCCGATCGGGATTGCGGGTGCTACGGTGCTCGGAGACGGCAAAATTGTAGCGATTGCGGACGTTCTGGAGCTGATCGATTTGGCTACTGGCAGGCTGCGCAAGGAAGCTCCGGGTACGCTTTGGGACGAAAGCGGCGATCGGGCTGCTGCGGAGGCTGCTGAGGAGAAGACTGAGCCAACTGTGCTGATTGTGGACGATTCGATTACAGTACGATCGTTGCTTTCGATTACTTTTGAGAAAGCTGGCTACCGAGTTGAAGAAGCTCGCGACGGTAAGGAAGCTTGGGAAAAGATGAAATCCGGTCTGCCTTGCGATATCGTGTTCTGCGATATTGAAATGCCGAGAATGGACGGTTTGGAGCTGCTTTCTCGAATGCAGAAAGATGCGGTTTTGTGCGAATTGCCGATCGCGATGCTAACATCTCGCGGTGCTGACAGACACCGCCAAATGGCCTACAGTTTGGGCGCGAAAGGCTATTTCACCAAGCCTTATTTGGAAGAGCAGTTGATGGATGCTGCTGGTAGGATGCTGAAGGGTGAAGTTGTCGGTGCTCCGGCTGTTGTTTAATTTCTAAATCTGCGTTTGAAAATGGGAAGTTTTTAACCGCAGATGAAAATGGATGAACGCGGATTAACGCAGATAATATCTAATTCATCTGCGTTAATCTTAAACACGGAAACAGAGGACACGGCAATGCCGTTTCCCTACCCCAAAATAATCAATCTTCTGCGATGAGATATGTAACCATCGCCGGATTAATTGTAGGGACACGGCACTGCCGTCTCCTCCGTCTCCTCTGTTTATATCATTCCGACGCAAACGGATTTGATATCATGTCCAAGAACAGGCGATTGCAAAAGGTACAAATCAAGTAAAAAGTTTTGAACGTGACTGCTGGTAGTTTAGATTAATTAACAAGTGGATGATGGATGATGAAGAAACGATTATTTTTGAAAGCTGGTATAGCGACAGTCAGCATGGCATGGTTATCGTCCTGTTTGCCCGGGAAGTCAGATGTTATGGCTGCTAGTAATGGTGTTTTTGAAGTTACTAAAACTGAGGCAGAGTGGCGCAAACTTTTGACTCCGGCACAGTTTAATGTGTTGCGAAAACACGCTACTGAACGCTCTCATACTAGCATTCTCGACAAGCAATACGGGAAGGGGATTTATGCGTGTGCTGGGTGTAATTTGCCAGTTTTTGCGTCGCAAACTAAATTTGATAGCGGTACTGGTTGGCCAAGTTTTTACGATCCGATCAAAGGGGCGATCGCCACATCGATCGATAATTCGCTGTTTGGGACTAGAATTGAGGTGCATTGCCGTCGCTGTGGCGGGCATTTGGGTCACGTATTTGATGATGGCCCTGCACCTACTGGGAAACGCTACTGCATGAATGGTGTTGCAATGAAGTTTATTGCGGGCTGAGGTTCTTTGACGGGTAATTCTGTGGTGTGAAATCCGATAATCATCCGCGCGCAAAATGGCAGGTGTATTCCTGATTCGCGCGGATGGTATAGTGATTTTTGGGACGAAAGGGCGATCGATTATTTATGGATGCTGAAGAACTTTTAGAAAGATACGCCAAAGGCGAACGTCAATTTGCGAAAGTACAGTTAAGTGAGGTAGACCTTAAAGGTGGTGATTTGAGTGGCATAATTTTAGACAATGCAAATCTTTCAGGTGCAGACTTGAGTGAGGCTATTTTAACTGGGGCTTACCTTCAGAGTACAAACCTCACGAAGGCATCGCTCACGGGTGCTAATTTAAGTAGGGTAGTAGCTTCTTCAGCCAATCTGAGTTGGGCCGATCTAAGTGGTGCAGATTTGAGTTGGTCTAATTTTAGTAATGCGACTTTGAGTAATGCCAACCTTGAGAAGGCAAAGTTAACAGGAGCAAACCTAACTAGCGCTAAATTGATTTATACCAGGCTAGACGATGCAAACTTGAATGGGACAAATCTAAGTAGTGCAGATCTGAGTGTAGTTTCTTTACATCGGGCAAGCCTAAATAGAGCCAATTTGAGCAAGGCTGACATGGATGAAGCATACTTAGTTGAAGCAGACTTGACTCTGGCAAATCTGACAGAGGCAACACTCAAAAATGCAAAGTTTCAAGGCTCTAAACTCCAGAGAGCCAATCTGTCTCAAGTTGATTTGTCAGGCATGAATTTAGTTGACGTGGATTTTAAAGAAGCCTCTCTTCAAGGTGCAAAGCTCAAAAAAGCTTGTCTTCAAGGCGCAAACCTGGAGAAAGTAAATTTCAGATGGGCAACTTTGAGCAGGGCAAATCTAAATGAAGCAAATTTGAGAAGAGCTGACTTGACAGGAGCAATAACCTATGGTTGGAATATTAAAAATGCAGACTTAACTGGTGCGATAATGCCCGATGCAGAAATCTACGAGCCAGAAACCTCTGACGGAGAATTCAACCAGCCAAAAATATCCGAAAAACTCTCCCAAACAGGAACATCTATGACGCGCAAAATTATTCGTACTGACAAAGCCCCCGCACCAGTGGGCCCTTACAATCAAGCGATCGCCGCTTCGGGCACTATGCTGTTTGTAGCTGGCCAAATTGCGATCGACATTAGACTAAACGATATTGTCTACACCGACGATGTGGCAAAACAAACCGAACAAGTTATGGCAAATCTCGAAGCCATTCTCACAGAAGCTGGCGCGACTTGGTTGGATGTCGTAAAAACTACGGTGTTTCTGAAAGATATGAATGATTTTGCCGCTGTGAATGCGGTTTATGCCAAGTATTTTGATGCGGAAACTGCACCGGCGCGCGCTTGTGTGGAGGTTTCGCGTTTGCCGAAAGATGTGTTAGTTGAAATTGATTGTATTGCTGTTATTTGATTTAATATTAATTCCGGCAGGAGACGGCAATGCCGTTTCCCTACCCCAAAATGATCGCGAGCACTCGATCAGAGATGTAACCATCACCAGATTAATTGCGCAAGAAACGGCACTGCCGTGTCCTGAATGTGGGAAAGTGCGCGAGTGTATGAACTTCCACAGCCGATCGCACTTTTGCCGATCTGTCGCTGTCGCGCACCTACTCCCAAATCAATCTGAAACAATCAGATTTAATCTCACTTAGCAATTAGCAATTACTAATTACCAGTTACCAATCAGCAATTAGCAATTACTTCCCAAGCAATTACCAATTACCAACTGTCAACTATTTATTCAACGCTTCACGGGCGGCAACCGCTTCGTCAGGATGAATATTCAATCGGGTCAAATTGATCCGACCTTTATTGTCAATTTCTCGCACTTTGACAATCACTTCATCGTTAACAGCTAACTCATCTTCCACTTTTCCAACTCGGTAGTCGGCTAGCTGGGAAATGTGAATCATTCCTTCTTTTCCTGGCAAAATCTCTACGAAAGCGCCGATCGGGATAATTCGAGTTACTGTGCCCACATACACGTCTCCGGCATTTAACTTGCGTGTCATGCCTTGGATAATGCTGTAAGCCCGCTGAGCTTTTTCACCATCGTTACCAGCAATTGTAACTGTTCCGTCGTCTTCGATGTCAATTTTGACGCCGGTTTCTTCGGTGATGGCTTTGATTGTTTTGCCACCAGGCCCAATTACCAAACCGATGAATTCGGGATCGATTTTCAGGGTTAGCAAGCGCGGTGCAAACGGCGACATTTCCTTGCGGGGAGTGTCGATGGTTGCCAACATTTTTTGTAAAATGTGCAGTCGGGCTGGTTTTGCTTGGCGGATGGCTGTGGCAATTACATCTAAGGGTAAACCTTTGATTTTCATGTCCATTTGCAAAGCAGTAATCCCGGTGTCGGTACCAGCTACTTTGAAGTCCATGTCGCCTAAAAAGTCTTCAATTGCCTGAATGTCAGTCAAAATTCGGACTTCATCGCCTTCTTTAATTAAACCCATTGCTGCGCCGCTGACGGGTTGCGAAAGCGGAACGCCTGCATCCATTAATGCCAGCGTTGAGGCGCAAACTGAACCCATTGAGGTTGAACCGTCGGAGGAGAGGATTTCGGAAACTACGCGAATCACGTAGGGGAAATCTTCTTTTGATGGCAAAACGGGCAGCAAAGCGCGTTCTGCGAGGGCTCCGTGACCGATTTCTCGGCGCCCGGGCGATCGCATTGGCCTGGTTTCTCCCACGGAATATGGTGGGAAATTGTAGTGATGCAAGTAGCGTTTGTCTTGCTGCGGGTGCAAGTCGTCTCCTAAGTCTTGGGCGTCGCCTGGGGTTCCCAGGGTAGCTGCGGATAAGACTTGGGTTAACCCGCGATTGAACAACGCAGTGCCGTGTACTCGCGACGGCAGCACGCCTACGCGACAAGAAACGGCTCGCACCTCGTCTAGCTTGCGGCCGTCTACACGGACGCCATCTTCGATGATTTGCTTGCGCATCATTTTTTTGGTAACGTCTTTGAAAACGTTGCCGATCGTCTTGCCGTTGGCGCTGGCTGCTACTTTTACCGGATCGTCTTCCGCAAGTTCGGCGATCGCAGCTTCTACTTCATTTGCCTTAACTTCGTCCAAAGCTGCATTGCGCTGATTTTTGTCTTGTTCAAATCTCGACAAAATAATGCGGATTGGGGCTTCGGCGCGACTCCGAATAAAGTTTTCGAGGGCTGAATCTTGCGGTGGCCGTTCTGCTACAACTAAATCTATGCCCAATTCCGCCATGATTTCGCGTTGGGCTTGGATCAAGTCGCAGGCTGCTTCGTAGCCGAAGTCGATCGCCTCGATGATATCCTGTTCGGGTAATTGGTTCGCGGAAGCTTCCACCATGATTACTCCATCTGGAGAACCGGCAACCACGAGATCCAACTCGCCTTCTTTGATTTCGCTGTAGGTTGGATTGATGATAAAATCATCCCCTACCAAACCGACTCGCACTGCGGCCATCGGCCCGTAAAACGGCATTTTCGCCAGCAGAATCGCCACCGAAGCTCCCGTAACCGCCAAAACGTCTGGGGGTACTTGTTCGTCCATCGACAGCGTTGTCGCGACAACTTGGATGTCGTCTCGCAACCAGCTAGGGAATAGCGGGCGCAACGGGCGATCGATCAAACGACCAGTCAAAGTCACTTTTTCTGGGGGACGCCCTTCCCGGCGCAAAAATCCACCGGGAATTTTACCGCCAGCGTAAAGTCTCTCTTCGTAATCCACCAACAAAGGCAGGAAATCAATTCCCTCTCTCCCCTGGGATCTGGTGGCTGTCACTAAAACCGCCGTCTCACCTGACTGAATCAAAACTGCACCGCCTGCTTGAGGCGCCAGTAAACCAATTTTCAGTCTAATATCCCTTCCATCGAAGGATATAGACTTGTCTATCTCTACCATTTAGGACTGCTTCCTTTATCTACCACATTCTTTCTCTGTCGGGATCGTAACATTACCACAGGATGTTTGAGGGGAAGCGGGCAAAAGAGGGAGATAATCGCCGGGCGATCGACTGTCAGCGTGCAGATTGTAGGCATTTATACTGTTGGATTATTTTGAGGCTTGTGGGGCGATCGGCAGCCCAATACCCGAAATAGATGGTAGGATCTTCATTCCAGCATTGAGAATTGGGCATTGGGCATTGGGCATTGGGCATTGGGCATTGGGCATTGGGCATTGAGTATTGGGCATTGGGCATTGGGCATTGGGCATTGGGCATTGGGCATTGGGTATTGGGTATTGAAATCAAGAAATAACAAATAACAGTCAACAGTTAACAAATAACTAATATTTAAAATGGCAATTTTACATGGCAGTTGGATCGTCGAACCGCAAGAAAGTTGTTTATTTATTTGGGGAGAAACTTGGCGGAAGATTGGGGCGATCGAGACTGTTGAATCGGAGATAATTCTGCGCCATCCTTTGGCAATGACTGAATCTGAGTTAAAGACTTTCCTAACTTCCTTGCAGCAGTCTGGAAAACTGAATTGGCAATTACCTGAAATTCCAGAAGTTACACAGGAAAAAGCTCAAAGAACTAGGCGATCGCCAAAAACAACAACTGCACAAGTTGTCCCAAAAATCTCATCAGTTAGAAAAGATATTTGGGCGATCGCACTTCCGACCGAAATCTCCGCATCCAACATAAATCTAGTGATGCCGCAGCACTCAGCAGCCGCCCTTTCAGAAGCGGGAAAAACTGAGGATATTTACCTTTATCCCTGGCAAATTGAGGGTTTTTGTCTCGACCCTCAAGCAGCTTTTGTTTTCTTACAAGCATTACCGCTAAATAGCACAGAACCTGACTCTTTTGTCGGTTCTGATTTGCGTTTTTGGTCTCATGTTTCTAGGTGGAATTTGGATTTATTGGCGAGATGCAAATTTTTGCCGGGATTAGAGAAACAGTCAGATGGTTTGGTTATTGCCAAATGGCAACCTTTGTTAGATAGTTCTACAGATCAACTCCGTCTCGCTACTTTTGCTAAGCAAATGCCGATGGCTTGTAGAACATATCAAGAGAAGGAAGAAGGAAGAAGGAAGAAGGAAGAAGGAAGAAGGAAGAAGGAAGAACAGGAAGAAGGAAGGGGAGAGAATCAAGAAGAATCGAGTCAATTGCCTTTGGCTGTGGATTTGCCGGTGGGTGCTCAGGAGTTAATTTTGGGATTTTTGAGCAGTGTTGTGGATAGTCAAGTGCGATCCTCTGGTAGCTCAACTTTAGACATCAAAACAGTTTCTCCTACCCGTGAATGGCTGCAAGCTTTGCAGCAGGAATCGGGGATTGTTCAAGCAGAATCAGCAGCCTTGGAAAATTTGGTAACAAAACTGAGTGATTGGACTGCGCCGCTGCAAAATGCACTATCTCAGCAAAGTGAATTTCGCACTTGTTTTCACCTCGTCCCACCAAATCCAGGCAAAGTTGAATGGAGTTTAAATTACTGTTTGCAAGCAGCAGATGAAGCTGATTTTTTGGTAGATGCTAGAACTATTTGGAACAACTCCGTTGAGAGTTTGAATTATGCGGGGCGGACAATAGAATTACCTCAAGAAACTTTGCTCAGTGGCTTAGGTTTAGCTTCAAAACTTTATCCGATAATTGAACTAAGTTTGCAAGCACAGCGGCCTCAATCTTGTCTTTTAAAACCGTTAGATGCTTACAATTTCATCAAGTCTGTGGCTTGGCGGTTTACTGACAGCGGATTGGGCGTTGTTTTGCCGCCGAGTTTGACTCATACTGGTGGTTGGGCGAGTCGTTTGGGTTTGAGCATTCAAGCGGAAACTACCCCCCCCAACCCCCCCTTAGCAAGGGGGGGCGCTGGAGAAATTAACCCCCCCTTAGCAAGGGGGGGCAAGGGGGGGTTAGGATTGCAAAGTCTGTTAAATTTTAAGTGGGAATTGTCGATCGGCGGACAGCGCATTTCTAAGGCGGAATTTGAGAGATTGGTAGAGTTAAATTCGCCTTTGGTGGAAATTAACGGTGAGTGGGTGGAATTGCGCGCAACCGATGTGAGGGCTGCTCAAACTTTTTTTGCTAATCGCAAAGAGCAAATGACTCTTTCTTTGGAAGATGCTTTGCGTTTGGCTGCGGGCGACTCTCAGACAATCGAGAAACTGCCGGTGGTGAATTTTGCAGCAACTGGTCAACTTCAGGAATTGTTGAATACTTTAAATAATAATGAGGCGGTAAGTGCGATCGCCCCAGCTAGTTTCCGAGGTGAATTGCGCCCGTATCAAGCCCTAGGAGTTGGCTGGCTGGCTTTCTTGGAACGCTGGGGTTTGGGGGCTTGTCTGGCGGACGATATGGGATTGGGAAAGTCGATCGAGCTAATTGCCTTCCTGCTGCATTTACAAGAAAAAGATGCCTTAGAAGCGCCTACATTACTGGTGTGTCCGACATCGGTATTGGGTAATTGGGAACGCGAAGTCAAGAAGTTCGGCCCGACGCTGAAAGTGTTAGTTCATCACGGAGATAAACGTCCTAAAGGCAAAGCATTTGGTACCGCAATTAAGGGAAAGGATTTAATCATTACCAGTTACGCGCTGGTGTTTCGCGATGCGAAGGAAATTCAAGGTGTCAAATGGCAAGGATTGGTTTTAGATGAAGCGCAAAATATTAAAAATTCAGAGTCTAAGCAGTCGAAAATAGTGCGGGAAATTGAGGCATCTTTCAAAATTGCGCTGACAGGAACTCCGGTGGAAAATAGGCTGCAAGAATTGTGGTCTATTTTAGAGTTTTTGAATCCGGGCTATTTGGGCCCGCGCAATTTCTTTCAGCGCCGCTTTGCAATTCCCATCGAGAAATATGGAGACAGGGAATCATTGCAAACTTTACGATCGCTCGTTCGGCCATTCATCCTCCGCCGCCTCAAAACAGACAAGTCAATCATCCAAGATTTACCCGAAAAACAGGAGATGACTGTATTTTGCGGGCTAGCCTCAGAACAGGCGACATTATATCAGCAAATAGTCGAAACGTCAATTACAGAATTGGAATCAGCCGAAGGGATTCAGCGCCGGGGCATGATTCTGGCTTTGTTGGTAAAACTCAAACAACTTTGCAATCATCCGCTGCTGTTGACGGCTAAACAAAACCCGAAAGCCTTGGATATTAAGAGTCAGGAATCAGGGAAATTGCAGCGGTTGTTGGAAATGTTGGAAGAGGTTGTCGCTGAGGGCGATCGGGCTTTGGTTTTCACTCAATTTGCGGAATGGGGAAAACTCCTAAAACCGTATTTAGAAAAGAATTTGGCTCGAGAAATTCTGTTTTTGTACGGCGGGATTAAGCAGCAGCAGCGGGAAGAAATGATC
>JANNOR010000136.1:0-13990 GCA_031399265.1 Cyanobacteria bacterium SOY_34_metabat_3
AGTCTGTCAGCGCTGCGTAAAGCCGATTTGAAACTAATAATTGGCGGTGGCTGGCGTCCGGGGGAATGCGACGGTAAAGAGCGCGATCGGATCTGCAGCATCGTGGAAGAATTAGGCTTAAGTGACATTACCAGTTTTCCCGGCGGCTTGAGCCGAGAGATTCTCCCCGCCTACTACGCCGCCGCCGATGTCTGCGTGGTTCCCAGCCATTACGAACCCTTCGGTTTAGTCGCCATTGAAGCGATGGCCTGCGGCACGCCCGTAGTCGCCTCCGACGTGGGAGGGCTCAAATATACGGTAGTGCCGCGAGAAACAGGTTTGCTCGCGCCTGTGAAAAATGAAGCCGCGTTTGCCGGTGCGATCGATCGGCTGTTAGTAGACTCAGTATGGCGCCAGCAACTCGGACAAGCAGGTCGATCGCGCGTCGAAACCTATTTCAGTTGGGATGGCGCAGCCTCGCAACTCGGTCAACTTTACACTCAACTGCTCGAAAAAGCGGCGAATGAACTTGACCCTGTGAGCGCTTAGTAGTATTACTTGGTATGGTTGAAGCCAGTTTCCCTTGATCCCTATCTCTCTCATCCTTTATAACTGGGAACCTTCGACTAGAAGTGATATCAGGAGGTAATCTTGCACGCATCTGAACATCTGGGAACCCATCTGCTCCCTATGTCCGACCAGGAGCTAATTCGCCTGTGGGTAAACCGCAAATCTACCCCCAGCAAGCGCTTTAGCTGGCAGGCTGCCAACCATTTCCGAACCTTTGTCAAAAAACCGTTAGCAAAAGTTACTTTGGCAGACGTTCACACTTTCGCCGCAGCGATGAGGGCTCGCAAACTCGCACCCCGTTTCTACAAGCAAACCTTGCTAGCACTGAAATCGCTGTTCGCCTTCGGCCAGCAAACCGGAGTCTTGCCCGCAGTCATTTCCCTGCATCGGTGGCCAGTGCGACAGCGCCCGAAGCCGTCTAAACGCCTCCGTTTAAAACTTTCGTGGACTTTGTGCATCTGCTTGTGCTTTTTTTTGGGTAGAATTACCCCGAAACTGTGGGGACAAACTATCTCGGCAGAAATCGCGTCGCCCCCCAAACCCTTGCCGAAAGTTGCAGCGATCGACTCACCAGACCCCAAAGAACATAACATCGAGCGCGATCGGGTCAAAGCCTTTCTCGACACCATCGCCGCCGCCGAAGGAACCGCTGCTGCTGATGGCTACCGCACCCAGTACACCGGCACCAAATTTGCCAGTTTCAGCGACCATCCCAGGGAAATGAGATGCGGCCGGCGCTACGGCAAAAAACTCTGTTCCGACGCTGCGGGGCGGTATCAGTTTCTCAGTACAACTTGGGACAGATTCGCCAAAAAATTTGGTGTCAAGGATTTCAGCCCCCAAAATCAAGATTTGATGGCTATAGAATTAATCCGAGAAAAAGGTGCCTTAGAGGATATCGAAGCGGGTCGATTGGAGCCAGCAGTCAGAAAACTCGCTTACATTTGGCCTTCTTTTCGGCGTTTTGGCGGTTCTGTGGAATCCTCAATGCCCAAACTAGAACAAATGTACCTGCAAAATTTAGGGATTTACCGCCAAGGATTGGTTGTTAGCAATTAGTCAATAGTCTAAGGACGAGTTAGAATTTGCAGTTTTGGATAAATTTTTGAGATCCAAAATGGAAAGTTGGGGAGTTATGGGTGATGTTTATCTAGGGATTTTATTTGATATTTGTGTTAAATGTAAAAAAGAGCGATCGCCTTTGCGTTGAAAAAGTGCGATCGACCTTTATGACTGCGATCACAGCTTTTATTCAGGGATTTTCCCCAACCTTTCCCTCAATTCAGCATCCGATAACTGCGGCAGTTGTTCAACAAACAGTGTCAATTCTGCGATCGGCAATGCCAATAAATTAGTCACAGCCTGGGGCAGAATCTCCTCCAAGTTAGTAACGAACATTTTCAAGACACTTTCAGCTAACAACTTGACCGCTTGTTCCCGCCCCGATTCATCGACTGTCAGCATCGATATTGCCAGTAACAAAACGGTAAATTCCGCAGCAAACAATTTTGATATTGGAGATAGAAAAGCCGTCATTTTGGGGCTTAATTCTCCAAATCGAACTCGCAGAAAATTTTCTAATATTAACCGCTGTTGTTCTTGTCTGCCTCGTTCTAGCCCTTGTTCTAGCCCTTGTTCTAGCCCTTTTGCCCTAGCTCGTTGCTCTGCCGCTTGTATTTGTTCTCGAAAAAGTGGTGCGATCGCCATAATTAACTCCCGCTCTTCTGGCTCTAATTCCTGTGGGATATCAGTTACTAAATTTGACTGCAACCGATACAACAATTCTAGCGCGATAATCCGCAACGGGTCATCCGTTGCTAAAGCGCTCAATTGGGCGATCGCCCTTTGCTGCACTTTTCCCTTGCCCAAAATCCTCAACCACAGGGTTTCTGGCGTTTCTGGCAACTGGTGAATCGCGACGATCGCAGTTCGCAAAGACTCGCCCAAAAAATAGATGCCCTGCATCCAATTCTCTGTGTCTGGCGTCGCACTAAAACCATCTACCAATGCCTTCGATGCTGTGGGCATCAAAATCCACAATCTGGGTAGCTGAGCATCATCAAGGCGAGTATTTTCTCTTCTAGATTTTCGCTCCAATTCGCCTCGCACGTCCAACAACTTGCCCAGACAACTACAAATTTCGCTGGCGCTTGCCGGATTGCGAAACGGTTCAAAAAGTGCAGTTGTGCTTGCCATTTTTCCCAACAATCCTAAATTTTCGGAGTATTCGGGACTTGCGGTGCCTGGAGTGAAGTAAACATCGATTTCTCGGACTTCGGAAGTCACATCGCGGCCGACATTCACCGTGCCGATGGGTGACAGCAGTTCTTCCAGGAATTCTTTAGCAAAGCGATCGTGAATAAATCGCGTCATAGCAATTACGATTAACTTTATCCATTAATAATAGCAGATGTGCGATATTTATTTAGGTTAATTTTCACTTCAAATACTGAAGAGATTTTTGAGCCGTTTCCTAACCCAATCTACAGGATTTTCATCATCTTCTGCTGCATCTACCAATTCCATTTCACGCAATTGCTGCTGTCTCTCGCTCAACTCTTCTTTGTGTTTAACTATTTCTTGAATAATCTGTTCCGATAAATCCGGCCGTTCAGTTAAAACCTTTTGGAATCCTTCTTTATTGATCGCAAACAAAATTGTTTCTTCCAAAGCTCTCACCGAAGCAGTTCTGGGGATTCCCAACATCAAAGAAAGCTCCCCCAAAAACTGACCAGTACCGAGGTTATTCAGGTGTTTGTCTATAGCTTCCACAAAAACTTCGACCGAACCTGAAAGAATCAGGTAAAAAGCATCTCCCGGGTCATTTTCGTGAAATAAAAATTCGTGCGGCCGCAGCCGTTGGCGGTATCCAACTTCAATTAATTGTCGCAATTCTAGATCCGTGAGATGCTCAAAATATTCCACCTCTCGCAGCAAACAGCTAAGAGGCGATCGCTTTTTTATTTCCTCTGCACAAAGCGGCATTTTGGAGTCGTTTTCAGATGAGCTTTTCGTGGTGTCAATTGCAATTTTGTTTTGGTTTAAAAGCGAGAACAAAACTTCGGGATTTTTCAAATAAATATCTCTGTCATTAAACGGAAATTCGATTCCCTGGTGGCGGAAATTGTACTCGATCGCAAAATTCAAAGAACTTTTAATCACTTCTCTTTCAGTCGGCCTGTCCGTCCACACTAAAAGTTCAAATTTAAAACTATCATCGCCAAACTCGACAAATAAAACTTTCGGATTCGGTTCGTACAATACTCCGGCTTCTGCATAAGCAATATTTAACAGAGTTTCTGTCACTAACAGTGGATTGCTATTCTCGGCTACTTCTATCGAAAGCCGCAAACACAGCAGCGGATTTTCGTAACTCCAGTTAACAATTTTGTTGCTAATCATGGTGCTGTTGGGAACTATGACGCTGGAGTCGTCGTTAGTTGTAATAATCGTCGATCGAATCGAGATTTTTTTAACTATTCCCATCAATCCTTCTAATTCCACGAAGTCTCCCACTTTCACAGGCCGGTCTAAAAGCAGCGTCAGCCCGCTGACAAAGTTGGTTGTCAAATCCTGGATTCCAAAGCCAATTCCTACTCCCAATCCGCCAGCTACAACTGCCAAAGAAGCGAGGTTAAATCCTATTTCTTGGATAGCAATTATCACTCCGAAAGCTACGATCAAATAGCGCAGAATAACTGCAATAGCTTCCCGGTTTCCTTCATCAATTCCCAGTCGGACGAGCAAGCGTTCTTTGAGAAAGTTAGTCAAACCTCGCGATACGAGAAGCACAGCCATGAACGATACAATCAGTTCCAGAAGCGACCGCAGCGATACAGGATTTTCCCCTATCTTAAATAAGGTAGATGTAAACACTTGAGAGATTTCGGTCAGTAATTCTTCGGGGATTGTATTCACAGTTATGAGTTATGAGTTATGAGTTATTTGTTATTTGTTAATTTCTCTGGGATGGTGCGGGCGACAGGGAGTACCCGTACAAACAAAGCCGGCTGGCATATTTTTAAACACGCTGCTGCGAGCTCCAATTAAAGCATTTGCACCGATCGCAACACCAGGGCCAATGAAGCAGTCGGCGGCAATCCAAACGCCGTTATTAATGATAACAGATGCTGTTATTAAGCCAAAGGCTGGGTCTTGAGGGTCGTGAGTGCCGGTGCAGAGGTAACTTTTTTGAGAAATGACGCAGTGTTTGCCGATCGCAATTCGCTCCAAACTGTACAATACAACATCATCTCCGATCCAACTATAATCGCCGATTTCAATTTTCCAGGGATAGGTAAAACGGGCTGTGGGGCGGATAATCACTGCACAACCTATTTTCGCGCCAAACAACCGCAGCAAGCCGCTTCTGATGCCATTAAAAGGGTGTGGAGTGAGCGGAAAGGCGATCGCCTGTACCAACCACCAAACCAAAATTACCCAACCGGGCCTTCCGCGATCGAACTTCGATTGATCGTACTTCCGCAAATCAATTAAAGATTCGCCTGTCAAGATATTTGGTTCGTTGTCGCTAGTTGGATGATAATTGATTGCAGAATTTGCGGAATTAGTGATCGGATGCGGCGGTTCCGGGTCAGGAGTTGGCGTATAATGAGTCATCTAATATTTAATTGAAAATCGAGTTTAACTTTAAGGACTGCGGCATGACATTTCCAGTTAAGGACAATTTTAACTCTGAAAACACCAAGAATCTCGCACACAGCCAAAATCTCAATTCCACTATTCCCAAAGTGCGACTTTTACAAACAGCTTTAATACTACTTAGTAGCTTTTTTGTAGCAGAGTTAATCGCAGCCACGAGCTCTCACAGTTTATCCCTATTGGCAGATGCGGGTCACGTTTTATCAGATGTAGCAGCTTTAGCAATAACTTTGACAGCTACTTGGTACTCGTCACGAAAAAGAAGTAAATCGGTGGATTGTGCGATCCTCTTCGTTGGCGCAGCCCCCGTAGGGGCGGGCTTTCCTTCGGATCGCTTCGCTAACGCTAACGGGCGATCGGCAATTCCCGATCGCCCAGAAATCATTGCCGCCTTAGTTAATAGTATCAGTTTAGTGGCGATCGCCCTTTGGATTGCAGTAGAGTCGATCGCCCGCTTGCAGTCCCCAACCCCCGAAGTAGAAGGACTTCCGATGTTAATTACCGCCATTGTTGGTTTAAGCGTCAACTCAATCAACGCTTGCTGCTTGCATTCCTGCTGTCACGGCGACTTGAACCTCAAAAGCGCCTTTCTGCACGCCGTTGCTGACATATTTTCGTCGGTTGGAGTAATTTTAGCTGCGATCGCCGTAGCGTGGCTGCATTGGAATTGGGCGGACGGCTTAATCAGCTTGCTAGTATCAGTATCAATAATTTTATTAACCCTACCATTGCTAATAGAAAGCATCCAATTGCTGCTGGGAAAAGTATCAGCAATCTCCGCAATTCAAGAACCTTGCGACTGCGAAAGAATCAGCGCCGAAAAGTTGCTTTTTCCATCACTCGAAGAACTAATCAAATGATGTCTCGACCTCTGCGTTTATCTGCGTTTATCCGCCGACATCTGCGGTCAAAAATCCCAATTAATTAAGTGAGCAATTTCTTGTGTAACCTTATGCTAGAATTTAATCACCAGTCATAACAAATCAATATAAGTGGAATTGACCGCGAACTTACTCTAGAAACCAGAACGAGTCTCATTGACAAACATCTCCCCGGAACCTAAAAAGCCCAAAACGAACTTGAAAGCGAAGGAATTGTCCATCTCTTTAATGATAGAGAAACAATGGAAAGAGTCGCCGCAGAAATTAAGCTAAGAGGGGAACGCACAGGAGCAGACGATTTAGAGGATAATTATGAACGCTACGCATTGTACTTTTCCGGACCAATGGGTTATATACTGAAAGCAGACGGTACTCGAATACCACTAGAATACGGTGAAATAAAAATCAAGAAAACTACAGGTAAATATCATGTCATACCTCGCACAAGACCCCGCACAAGCTACTAAAATCAGTCAAGAATCGGAGCAAGAGATTGAGTGGGAATTTGCGGAAATCTGGGCTGATACTCTGATCTCCCCTCCTTATCTCCTGATGTTAGTCAAGGAAATTTCAGGAAAATTTTGCATTCATAATCCGGCAGAAAACTATAAAATTATTTTTTCTAGTGACAATTACGAAGCTGCTAAAATGTGGCTGCTAGAGGATGAATATGAGCGTTTGAATAGTCGCATTTTGCAACAAGTCAGTAAATGAGTGGGAAAATACACAAGTATGTCATTTTGATGGAATATTTTAGAGAGTGTGAGAGCAAGTGAGCGATTTTTCAGATGAGGAGATTTATCGAGAGATTGGTGCGATCGTCAGCCAGTACGATATCCTTAAATGTGACCTGTGTGCCAAAGCCGTGTTAAAATGGCTGGCAGAAAATAGAATTGCGGGTAAGTTACTCAGACTGAAAACCAGGTTTGATGATGAAGACTTTATCTTGAGCGAACGTATGCTCCAAAAAGGATTGGGTGAATCAATCACAGAAAACGGTACTCACTACGGTGTTGAAGTTCGAGGACGAGTGTTTGATAATCTGTCAGCACAAGGAATGTTTAGGACAGAGTGGGTGAAGGATTTTTCTTGTCCCAGCGATGAGTTTGTGGTGGAAGAGCTAGAAAACTTTGACTAGGAGATTGTTATGAGCGGGCTTTTTGAAATTTTGGATAAAATTAAAGCAAAACCAGGAATGTATATCGGACGAGCTTCTGCAAGCGATCTTTTTATGTTTATAGTCGGTTATAGAACGGCGAGACGGGAGTTGGGAGTGGAACCCACAGAAAAGGAAATGGAATTTTATGGCGACTTTCAACCCTGGTTGCAAAAGCGATATGAAGTATCAACATCAGGTTCCTGGGCAAGAATAATTGAGTTTTATACTAACAATGAAGAACGAGCGTTTTATCGTTTTTATGAGTTGCTTGATGAGTTTTTGCAGCGAGATAGCCATTCAGAAGCAGCGCAAGTTAAGGAAAAAGTCGGTAATGTAAAAACTGGATAGTCAATTTTTAAATTCTGGCCGCCCGCGCACTATAAAAGAAACCGGGTTTTTTCCCAAATCTTTGCACTGTAACGAAGTATCTCGCAAAAACCCGGTTTCTGCCCACCCACCAATGATTATAAAATAAATATCGGTGCTATTGCCTACCGCCTCACCATCATGGATGAAACTCGCGCCCAAGCTTACGCCAATCTGATTCAACAACTCCTCAGTTGCCCCAACGGTGAGGAACCGCAGATTTTACAGGCTAACTCGGAATTACTCGATGCTGAGTTTCTGCAAGTGTGCGAGGTAATAGCAGAAAACTTGGCAGAAGAAGACCAGGAAAATGCGGCTAATTTCTTACGAAATCTGGCTAGTCAACTAGGGGAATTCTTAGGTTTCACCTCTTCTGGAGGTAATAATGCGGATAACAACTCCCCACGGGATTATTTAGACTTTTTACAATTGCTAGTACAGACAGAAGAAGATAATTTTGGTGAGGATTCATACCATATTTATACAGTATTACAAGCAAACATAGATAAGATTAATCCTAATTTGATTTCAATTCTCAGAACAACGATGGCTGGAAGTCAGATTGAAAAAGATTATCCAGAGAAAACTGAAAAATTTGCTGCCTTAATTGAAAATATTGCTATTAAGATTAATAAATTTCCTAGAGGCAATAGGACTGAGAATATAGAAATTGCTATCGCTGCCTATGAAATCGTGCTTTCAGTTCGCACCTTTGAAAATAACCCAGAAGGATGGGCAAAAACGCAAAGTAATCTAGCCAATGCCTACTCTGTCAGAATCAGGGGAGACAAACCACAGAATATCGAATATGCGATCTGTTGTTATCAAGAGGCACTAAAAGTTCGTACTCGCGATACCTTTCCCCAAAATTGGGCAACGACACAAAATAATCTGGCTGCTGCCTACTATTCCAGGCTCAAGGGAGAGAAAGCAGACAATATTGAAAAGGCGATCACATCTTTTACTGCCACACTGGAAATCCGCACCCGTAATGACTTTCCCGAACAATGGGCGGAGACTCAAAATAATCTAGGAGAAGCTTACCGTAACAGAATCAGGGGAGACAAAGCTGAGAATATCGAAAATGCGATTGCATTTTACAATGCCGCACTGGAAGTCTACACCAGTGATGACTTTTCCAAACAACGATGGGCGGAGACTCAAAATAACCTGGGAGAAGCTTACCGTGAAAGAATTAGGGGAGACAAAGCTGAGAATATCGAAAATGCGATCGCTTTTTACAATGCCGCTCTGGAAGTCTTCACTTGTGAGGCTTTTCCCGAATATTGGGCAACGACGCAAAATAATCTGGCAATTGCCTACTGCCAAAGAATCAGGGGAGAGAAAGCAGACAATATCGAAATGGCGATCGGCTTTTATCACAATGCTTTAACTATCACAACTCGTGAGGCTTTCCCGCAATATCATGCAGAAACTTTATCTAATTTAGGCTATCTTTACCGCAGCAACCAGCAATGGCAACTAGCCTATGATACCTACGCCCCAGCAATTGAAACAGTAGAATTTTTACGGGGCGAGATTCATTCTGGAGATGAAAGCAAACAGAAATTAGCCGAAGAATGGAATAAGCTTTATCAAAATATGGTGGAAGTTTGCCTCGATCTAAAAAACTACACCGAAGCCATAGAATACGCCGATCGCAGCAAAACCCGCAACCTCGTCGAACTCCTCGCCACCCGCGACTTATACCCCAAAGGCGATATTCCCGAAACCGTTCTCAACGAGCTCTCGCGCCTGCGTCGAGAAATTGATGCCGAACAGCGCCGACTAGACAACCAACAGACAAATCGTAACAGCAACAGTGGCACAATATCGGGAGAACGCAGCCTCCAAATCGACACTCTCCAAACTACCAGCCGCGATTCTACAAATCTCACCCAATTGCGGCAACAACTCGACGAACTTCTCGTCCGCGAAATCCAACCCATCGACCCAGACTTCCTGCTGACTCAAAAAGTTAAAAACATCTCCTACAGCGATATTCAAGCCCTCACAACAGAAAACACCGCTATTCTTCAGTGGTACATCTTGGGCGACAAATTCCTCACCTTCATCATTACTCCTCAATCACCAACTCCTACAGTCTGGCGCTCTTCAAAAACCGACTTTCAAGCCTTGGTAAACTGGGGAAACGAATATCTGAGAGATTACCTAGAAGAAGATAAAACCCAATGGCGGGAAAACCTAGCCCCTCGCCTCCAAAGCCTATCTGAAATATTGCATCTCAATGAAATTCTGGAGAGAGTACCGAAACACTGCAAACAGCTAATTTTAATTCCCCACCGTTTCCTGCACCTGTTCCCCCTTCACGCCTTGCCGGTTAGCCGTGAAATCTTGCAGCGCTTTAACCCAGAAACCCAGTCTCCTGAACCCCCTAATCCCTGCTTGCTAGATTGCTTCAAACAAGGTGTCAGCTATTCTCCCAGTTGCCAACTGCTGCAACAGGCACAAAGGCGAAAACGCCCCAATTTCACTCACCTATTTGCCGTCCAAAACCCTACTAATGACCTGAAATTTACAGACTTAGAAGTGCCCGCGATTAGTCAGCATTTCCACCCCAAAGATATCCTGATTCAAAGTGAAGCCAAAAAATCGGTCATAGATGACAGCCGCCTCCGCATCGCCCACTGCGCCCACTTTAGCTGTCACGGCTATTTTAACTTTCAACAACCTTTGCGATCGGCCTTACTGCTAGCCGACAGCGAATTACCCCCGCCTCCCCCAGAAGAAAACCCCTCTCGCTATCTACCCTTACGAAATGGCAAAACCCTCGACCTCACCAAATGCCTCACCTTAGCAGATATCTTTGCCCTTGACTTCCGAGAATGCCGCCTAGTTGTGCTCTCCGCCTGCGAAACCGGCATCAGCGACTTTAACAGCATCAGCGATGAATATATCAGCTTACCCAGCGGTTTTCTGGTGGCAGGCAGTTCCAATGTAGTCCCGACGCTGTGGGCCGTCAGCGATTTGTCAACGTCATTTTTGATGATAAAATTTTATCAACTTCTCAAAGCCGGGTTAAGTGTTACCCTTGCCCTTAATACTGCTCAACTTTGGCTGCGGGATGCTACCACAGAAAAGTTACAAGAGTGGACAAGCCAACTTCCCCTACGTCTCACCCAAAAAGAAGCGCTATACGATATGCTTGATGACATAGACTCTAAAGAAATACGACCTTTTCAATCGCCATACCATTGGGCTGCATTTTGTTCAGTTGGTCAATAGGAATCTGAGAATAATGCTTGAAGATAGTCTGAAGAATATCAACGCTTTCATACACCTGATCGAAAATCAGCAACCTCTGTTTTTGAATGACAATAGGCATGAAGACCTTAAAGAAGCAAGTGCTAATTTCCGAGAAAAAGATGATGAACTTGCTGATGATATCATTGAATGGTGTGCCAAGTACACCGATATTCAAAAGGCATTACGCCTGACTCGCAAAGAGTTGTCTTCAGCAGAAATTCAATCAACGGGCGATCGCCTCATAGGAACAAAAACCCTGAAAGCTGCACCACCGCCTCAACCTCCAAAAGTCTCCAGAGAAACGCTATTAAATGCCATCCAAGAAAGTTTCCCCAACCAGTCAAAATAGCACTCAGGCTCTAGGTGATGAACAACACTCAATTGACAGGCAAACTTGCCAATCCCAGACTCACGCTGTTTGCCTTTCATTTGTGCAAAAACCTGGCTAAAGGGGATAAACAACCTGTAGACAATTCTGACCATTTATGGCAGAAATGCGCTGCTTTGGGACATCTGCTGCAAACAGATCCGCAGCTCGATTCTTTACCCGAAAAGCTGAGCAATCAAAACAGCGAAAATAGCCCACAGAGCGACTATCTTGAACTTTACCAGTCAGATGGCGATAGATTTGTATCATTTACAACTGTTAGCCAACCTGACAAACTTCCCTTGGAAGGCGGAATTTCTCCCCTGCAACTCCACGACACTTACGCCCTTGACTTCACGCTATTTTCCCCAAATTTAACACTAGAAATCAACCAACTGAGCAACCTAAATTTTCAAGGCTGTCTGCTACCTTGCGAAATCGAAGCATCACTGGGACAAACCCTAGTATTATTTGCTAAACCTGTTGATTTTGCTGGCAATTATCAAGATTTAGCAGTAGCTTGTGTAGACGCTTTGTTTCAAGATTCCGAGCTAAAACAGCCAAAACCCTATTTAATTGGTGAGGGGAAACTTTTAGGTAGTCCGATTTTTGAATTTGACAACAGTCAAGAAGATCCGAGATTAAAGTGTCATATCCTAGTCTGGTTAGATACTGATGAAAAAACTTCAGAGATAGAAGAATTAGGCAATTATTACCCTCCGCTGATTAATTTGTTATGTTGCCGCAGTAAAATCCTTTATGTCTATTACCAAGCGCATCGGTGCAACCAGGAAGCGAGAAAACTGTACAGTCAATTAGAGGAAAAAGTAGCAGAATTTAGCCATTTGAAATCAGATAGAGAGCAACGTCTGGAACAACTAGAAGGCTGGCTGACAGAACTTCCTAAAATCGGATTGAATTATGCGCGGTATTTGCGAGATATAGAACTTCACCAGATTGCAATTGAAACGAATGCACAAAACTATAGTTCTTGGCTCAAAAAACTTGGGGATTCCAGCGTCGAAGAAATCGATAACTTAGATTTTATAGAAGAATTTATTAACGGGAGTTGCAAGATTTTTCAGCAACAGATTAAACTAAATATGAGTTATCTTACCGCCGGAAAGCAATTATTTCAACAGATGATTGAAACAATCCGAGGCATTGTGGAAGTTGATGCTCAAAAACAACAGGTAGAGTATGAGCAAAATGAAAGAGAGGGCGATCGCAATTTACAAATCACTATAGCCGTTGTCGGTGTGGGTATAGGCGTTGCGGGGGTTGTTTCCAGCAGCTACACCTTGGCTGTAGACAAACCTTGGGATTTCCCCTCTTTCCAGCATCCTCTGCTGCCGCCTCATCCCTTCTTTATTGCCATTATAGTTAGTTGCTTGGGCGGTGGAGTCTTGGGAGGGGTTGCTTGGGCGATCGCTCGTAAAGTGCTAAAATCATCACCTAAGCAGCAAAGTGTATCTGGTTCACAAAGTCCACCAGTTAATCATAGTTTGCCGGAAGCTGAAGAAGAAACCCGGCGGTTAGAAACCGCGTCTACACAAACAATGTCCGCCTCCGCGGACTGATACAAAATTAGGGTGAAACATTCCGTTTATTTCTTAGTCTGCGGAGGCAGACTTCGTTTGTGTAGTAGCGGTTTCAACCGCCGAATCACTTATAACTGGGGGCGACAAACTAGGCTCAGATTCTGCTACATTTAACTGGCCGCCACAAGAGCGCAACTCGTAAAGTTTTGCATTAATTTGATACTCATACTGACTCAATAACCTTGCATAAATATAGCCAGCTTTTCCATCCAAAAAGCCGAGCTGAATAAAGTAAAATAAAATAAATCTGAGCATTGGTTTAAAAGGCAGCCGCACCCAAACTTTTTTGAGAAATCGCTTCCGCTGCACGGCATCTCCAAATAAGTTGGCACCAATAGTACCGCTGTCGTCGCGCCCTTCAATAATATTGTAATAAACGCGAGCTTCCCAATTTGAATAGCGGTTGTGCCGCTCTATCCAGTGAAATAAATCGCGGTAATCTTCGTGAATCATATCATTTTTTAAGTAGCCGACAGCACCTGCTAAAATGACGTGTTCGTGCACTTCGTTGTCGCCTGTATTGGGCACGGATTCAGTACCGAGATTTTCGTAGCGGCCTTTTTGATGCTTGAACAAACGCAAATTCCAGTCGGGATATCTGCCTCCATAACGCAGCCATTGTCCTAAAAAGAAGACTTTGCGATTCAGGTAGTATCCCTCAACATTCGGATCTTGGATGACTTTCGCAATCTCGTCCCAAAGTTCTGGGGTAATCCGCTCGTCGCAATCGACAATTAACACCCATTCGTTGCGGAAGGGCAGGTTATCCAATGACCAATTTTTCTTTTTTGGCCAGCGGTTATCGAAGTAGAATTGCACTACTTTTGCGCCGCTATTTAGGGCGATTTCTACAGTACGATCGCTACTTTGGGAGCCGCCGGAGCGCGGGGAAGCTACGCCTCCGCACGCTTTCGTACCAATCGATCTCCTCCGCTAACTGCGCCTGAAACGAGAGGAGCGGCTCCATCGCTCGCTCCACCTCATCCGGTGCCAGGGGATGCGCCGCGAGCGCTTCACGCTGAAGGCGTGCGACCTCACGGTCCTGTTCCAGGCGTTGCAGGGCTTCGCGGTACTCCCTTTCGCTGCGAATCACTCCTCGTTCCCTCCAGGCCCGGCATCAACGTCGCGGTGGGCCTGC